>JAFPYK010000311.1 GCA_017412265.1 Lachnospiraceae bacterium | reverse complement strand
GGTGTGAAAGCACCTGCCCGTTTCATATTTGTGTTGACTTGGCCGCAGACCGGTGGCATGATTTGTATAACAAAACATACTCAGATACACGGAATTCCGGTGTGAATCCTGCGATCCGTACCGGAAGCAGTTCTGTGTTCAGAATGAAAGAAGTGAGGTAAGAGGGTGAAAGCTCCAAAAGGATTATACGCATGGACCGCTACGGTTGGAGAGAAAGGGCAGATCGTGATTCCGAAGCAGGCCCGGGAGATCTTCGGGATCAAGCCCGGGGATACGCTTCTTCTGCTCGGTGATGAGAAGCGGGGGATCGCCATCCCGCCGAGGGGAGCATTTGCCGAACTGTTCAGTACGGTATTTGAGGAAAAAGAGGGTGATGCGCAATGAAGAGGATTGCATGCTTCTGTATCCCTGCGCACGGCCATACGAATCCGATGCTCCCGGTTGCCGCGGAGCTGGTGAAGCGCGGGAATGGGGTCCGGTTTTATTCCTTTCTTGCATTCAAGGCGAAGATTGAGGCGACCGGGGCGGAATTCGTGGCCTGTGACCGGTTCCTCTCGGAGCTGACTGCGCAGGAGGCCGCGGGGCTTAAGCAGGTGTCGACGACAGAGATGACGATCCAGGATATCCGGATCACGCTCTCGATGGATGAGTTCCTCGGCGAAGAGTTTCAGTCCTTCCGGCCGGACGTCGTCTATACCGATTCGGTCTGTTTCTGGGGAAAATTAAACGCGTGGAAGCACAAGGTGCCGATGGTTGTCTCCACCAGCACATTCGCCTTCAACCAGCTCTCTTCGGAGTATATGAAGAATTCTCCGAGGGAGCTTGCGGATATGATCCTGGGGCTGCCGAGGGTGTCCGCGGAGCTGAAGAAGCTGGAGCCCTACGGCTATCATGTGAAGGGGGCTCTGTCGCTGATCCAGAGTGATAACGATACGGATTCCGTGGTCTACACTTCCCGGCGCTTTCAGCCGTACGCAGAGAGCTTCTCGGACCACTATATGTTCGTCGGGCCTTCGGTCTTCTCGGAGGCTGTGCCGGAGAAGGCGAAGGAGCGCCCGCTCATCTATATCTCCATGGGAACGGTGATCAACGAGCGCCCGGACTTCTACTCGAAATGCGCGGAAGCGCTGGGAGATCTGGAGGCGGACGTGATCATTTCCTGCGGCAACGCGATCGACCGGGAGGTGCTGGGAGAGCTGCCGGGAAATGTCCAGGTTTATCCGTATGTGAACCAGCTCGAGGTGCTCTCTAAGGCGGACGTGTTCCTGACCCACTGCGGGATGAACAGCGTGTCGGAGAGCCTGTACATGGCGACACCGATGGTGCTCTACCCGCAGACCGGCGAGCAGAAGGCGGTCGCGAGAAGAGCGGCCGAGATCGGGGCCGGAACGGAGCTGCGCGACGATTCTGCCGCGGGCATCCGGGCCGCGGTGCTGGAGATCCTGGATCACGAGGCGTATGCGAAGGCTGCGCTGGAGTGCAGCGAGGACTTCCGGGCGTGTGCGGGGCCGGCCGGGGCGGCGGAGTTTATCGAGAATGCGCCGCACGCCTCGAACGGGGCGGATCCCGTGAAGGAGTTCAATCTGGCAAATGCGAAGTTCCGGGG
>JAFPYK010000310.1 GCA_017412265.1 Lachnospiraceae bacterium | reverse complement strand
CTGCAGACAACCACCCTCATGGGACAGCGGCTTCCGCCATCTTCTTCTCGTCGAGGGGATAATGATAAAAATATCGGTACAACCTGCCCACCGGCTGATAAACCGGCGCGTTGCAGATCACATATTCATAGGTTTTATGGCTGACACATTTGCGCGGATGAAAGTCAGGACGTACCTCACGTGACTCGATCACGCGGATGTCTTCCGGCAGCCCCTGGTTGATCGCATATTTCAGCTTCTCTGCAGGAATCCTGGTATTTGTGTCAAATACCGCGGCCGTCCCCAGCGAATGCACACCGGAATCGGTCCGGCTCGCGCCGATCACGCTGATCTCCTCCTTCAGCAGATGAGAGATCGCTTCATTTAACACCGATTCGATCGATACCTGCCCGTCCTGCAGCTGCCAGCCGTGATAAGCAGTCCCGTCATAAGCCACACGGATCATGATACGTCTCATCACAGATACCATACCTTTCCGATCACGATCACAAGCGCTACGTACACTGCCAGGATCGCATAAGCCGCGTAATCCCTGCCGCGGTAGCGAAGGGGCTTCATTTTCGTCCGCCCGTCACCGCCGTGGTAGCATCTGGCCTCCATCGCCATCGCGAGATCATCGGCCCGCCGGAAGGCAGAGACGAACAGCGGGACCAGGATCGGAACCAGGCTCTTCGCCTTCTGGATCAGGTTGCCCTCGTCAAAGGAAGCTCCTCTGGCCATCTGGGCCTTCATGATCTTCTGTGTCTCTTCCATCAGGATCGGGATGAATCGCAATGCGATCGACATCATCATCGCGATCTCGTGCACCGGAAGCCCGATCTTCCTTAACGGCTTCAGGAGCGATTCCAGGCCGTCCGTCAGCTGATTCGGCGTCGTGGTAAATGTCATCATCGACGACCCGATGATCAGGAGAGACAGCCGGAGCGCCATAAAACAGGCGTTTCGCACGCCCATGTTCGTCATCTGGAACGGTCCTGCCTTCCAGTATACGATGTCTCCCGGTGTAAAGAACAGGTTGAACATCGACATGAAGATCAGCAGGAAGATCACCGTGCGAAGTCCGCGCAGGATATACCCCAGCGGCACCTTCGACAGGATAATCACGGTCAGGAGAAATGCCGCGACCACCAGATAACAGCTAAAACTCTTAAACAGGAACAGGGAGATGATATAGATCATCGTCCCGGCCAGCTTCACCCGCGCGTCCAGCCGGTGAATCACCGACTCCGCCGGGTAGTATTGTCCGATCACAGCTTCTCTCATACGCTTCTCCCGCCAAAGACACGGAGCAGTTCTTCACGTGCCCCGGAAACTGTAATCAGATCCTGCCGTACCGGAATGCCCGCTTCCGCAAGCGACTGCATCAGGGAAGTCACCTGCGGAACCGCAAGGCCCATCTCCTCAAGATGCTGCCGGTGCTTGAAGACCTCCGCCGGTGTATCGTGGTAGACGACCGAGCCATGGCTCATGACGATCATCCGGTCCGCGTACTGCGCGACGTCTTCCATGCAGTGTGACACCAGGATGACCGTAATGCCGGTCTCCTTATGAAGCCTTGCGATCTCATCCAGGATCTCATACCGCCCTCTCGGGTCCAGCCCGGCCGTCGGCTCGTCCAGGATCAGCACCTGAGGCTTCATCGCAAGCACGCCCGCGATTGCGACCCGGCGCCTCTGTCCGCCCGACAGCTCAAAAGGACTCTTCTCGTAGGATTTCTCCGGGCAGCCCACCAGGTGCAGCGCCTCCAGGGCGCGCTCCTTCTGCTCTTCCGCAGATAATCCCAGGTTCTTCGGCCCGAACATCACGTCCTGCAGCACGGTCGCCTCGAAGAGCTGATGCTCCGGGTACTGGAAGACCAGGCCCACCTTCGAGCGAAGCTTCCGCATCGAATAGCCGTCCGCATAGATGCTCTCACCGTCCACCAGCAGGTCCCCGGCCGTGGCTCTCAGGAGCCCGTTAAAATGCTGAATCAGCGTGGATTTGCCCGAGCCGGTATGCCCGGTCAGGCCCACGAATTCACCGTCAGGAATCAGCAGGTTGATCTGGTGCAGCGCCTGGATCTCGAAGCCGCTTCCTTCCGAATAGATGTAAGAGAGATTTCTGCATTCTATTGCCATAAGCGAATCAGCTCCTCTCTCAGCTCCTCCGAGGTCAGGACGCATTCCGGCAGGTCCCAGTCGTCACGCCGAAGCTCATAAGCCAGCTCCGTCACCTGAGGCACATCAAGCCCCAGCTCCTTCAGCCGGTCTACCTGCGCAAATATCTCTCGAGGAGTGCCCTGCATCGCGATACGCCCGTGATCCATCACGAAGATCTCATCCGCGCCGACCACCTCATCCATATAATGTGTGATCAGGATGACCGTCACCTGTTCCTTCTCCTTCAGCTCCAGCACGGTGTCCAGCACGTCCTTCCGCCCGGAAGGATCCAGCATCGCCGTCGGCTCATCCAGGATGATGCAGTCCGGCTTCATCGCCATCACGCCCGCAATCGCGACACGCTGCTTCTGCCCGCCGGAGAGGCGGTTCGGCGAATGCTTCCGATAATGCAGCATGCCCACCTGAGACAGGCTCTTCTCCACCCGTTTCCAGATCTCGTCCGTCGGGACGCCGAGGTTCTCCGGCCCGAAACCGACATCCTCCTCGACGATCGTCGCAATGATCTGGTTATCCGGGTTCTGGAAGACCATCCCGGCCTTCTGTCGGATCGGAAGCAGGTTCTTCTCCTGCGCAGTGTCCATTCCGTTCACGAGAATCGTACCCGACGACGGCTTGAGCAGACCGTTGATCTGCTTGGCAAACGTCGATTTTCCCGACCCGTTGCGCCCCAGAATGGCGATAAAATCCCCTTTCTTCACATCCAGGGTCAAGTCATCCAGGGCTCGGAATCTCACAGGCTCTTCTTCTTCATTTTTCTCAACAAGATAATCATAGATCAGGTTTTTCGCCTGAACCATCCAGTTCATAGATCCTGCCTCGTCTCCGTGAAAATGATTGAAAAAGGGAGTTCGGACCGCTCCGAACTCCCCGCGTTTCATCGAATCAGACTAACTCGATCAGCACTTCCATCGCTGCATCGCCCTTGCGAGGTCCGATCTTGATGATTCTGGTATAACCACCGTTGCGGCTCGCATACTTCGGTGCGATGTCGTTAAATAACTTATCAGCGACGTCAACCGTCTTGGTATTTTTCTTTCTTCCCTTGCCCTCTGCAGGAACGTCCTTCAGAGTATAGAGAACCTTGTACATCTGTCTTCTTGCATGAAGCTTGGAAGGAAGGTCCTTCTTGATCTCCTTCTGAACCTCATCAAAGACATCAACCTTCTTGCCGTCGACGACTTCTTTGATTCTCTTGCCGTCCTTGTCCTTACGGGCAACCTTCGCGGTAACGGTGACGGTCTCAAAATTATCCTTCTCGCGTACAGCCAGGGTGATCAGGTGCTCAGTGATCCGACGGATCTCCTTTGCCTTCGCCTCGGTCGTAACGATCTTGCCATGATATAATAACTGGGTCACCTGGTTTCTCAGAAGTGCTTTTCTCTGAGAAGAGGTTCTTCCGAGCTTTCTATATTTAGCCATATCTATTCCTCCAATGTTGCAAAAATCTTAACTCTCTTCACCCTGGTTCAAGCTCAGGCCCAGCTCGGCGAGCTTGGATAATACTTCGTCCAGAGACTTGCGTCCCAGGTTACGAACCTTCATCATGTCTTCGGGTGTACGGTTGCACAGTTCCTCAACCGTATTGATACCTGCTCTCTTCAGGCAGTTAAACGAACGGACGGAGAGCTCCAGCTCATCGATGCTCATCTCAAGCGCTTTCTCTTTCTCGTCATTCTTCGGCTCAACCAGCACTTCTGCGGTCTTGGCCGTCTCAGACAGATCGATAAATGCGTTCAGATGCTCGGAGAGAACCTTGGCAGCCAGGCTGACCGCCTCATCCGGTCCGAGTGTTCCATTCGTATAAACATCCAGCGTGAGCTTATCGTAATCCGTTACCTGACCGACACGCGTATTCTCAACAGTCATATTCACACGCTCAACCGGAGTAAAGATGGAGTCAACCGGAATCACACCGATCGGAAGATCCTCGTCTTTATTCTTGTCAGCGCCGATATAACCTCTGCCGTTGACGATGGTCAGCTCAATGAACAGTCTGCAGTCCGGGCCGCCGGAAAGCGTCGCGATCACCTGATCCGGATTGAGAATCTCGATGTCCGGATCCACATGGATGTCCGCACCTGTCACCACACACTCACCCTCTGCCTCGATGTAGGCAGTCTTCGGTTCCGGTGTCTCACTGGTGTTCTTGATGGCAAGGCTCTTGATGTTCATGATGATCTCAGTCACATCCTCCTTGACACCCGGGATGGCGCTGAACTCATGCACCACACCGTCAATACGCACCTGGCTGACAGCCGTACCCGGCAGGGAAGAGAGCATAATTCTTCTCAGAGAGTTGCCCAGAGTGATGCCGTAACCTCTCTCCAGGGGCTCCACAACAAAGCGGCCAAATCTCTTGTCCTCGGAAATCTCAGCAATCTCGATCTTCGGTTTTTCAAAATCAAACACGCAGCAACCTCCTTTTGTGGTCTCGTGCTACTACCTGGATTCTTGATCCAACTAATGCCCGTTAAGGAATTATTTGGAATACAGCTCGACGATAAGCACTTCGTTTACAGGAACATCAATCTGCTCTCTGGTCGGGACTTCATTGATCACACCGGAGAGATTCTCCTGGTCCGCGGTAAGCCATGCAGGAACCGTCTTGCCGCCGGTGAACTCCAGGACATCTTTATATCTCTGCAGAGACTTCTTGTTCTCTCTGATCTCGATGGTGTCGCCCACTTTGCAGGTATAAGAAGGAATATTGACAACCTTGCCGTTCACAAGAACATTCTTATGATCGACGATCTGTCTGGCTTCCTTACGGGTTCTCGCGAATCCGAGACGATAGATAATGTTATCCAGGCGCATCTCCAGCAGAATCATCAGGTTCTCGCCGGTGGTACCGTATTTCATCTTACGGGCCTTCTCGTAGTTGTTGCGGAAAGGCTTCTCAAGTACGCCATAGATGAATTTCGCTTTCTGCTTCTCGCGCAGCTGAAGACCATACTCACTCATCTTCTTGCCGGCTCTGGCAGACTTGCGGTTCGACTTTTTATCAATACCAAGATATACAGGATCCAGGTCGAGGGATCTGCATCTCTTTAAAACAGGTGTTAAATCTCTAGCCATTGTACTCTACTCCTCCTATTATACTCTTCTGCGCTTCGGCGGTCTGCATCCATTGTGAGGAACAGGCGTAACATCGGTAATGCTGATAACATTGATGCCGCATGCCTGAAGAGCACGGATCGCAGCCTCACGGCCGGAACCAGGACCCTTAACAAATACGTCAACAGACTTCAGTCCATGAACCAGAGCAGCTTTGGAAGCCGTCTCAGCTGCCATCTGAGCAGCATAAGGAGTAGACTTTCTGGAACCCTTGAAACCTAATCCGCCGGCACTCGCCCAAGAGAGCGCATTGCCTTCTGCATCTGTCAAGGTCACAATCGTATTATTGAAAGAAGCCTGAATATGTGCCTGACCTCGGTCGACATTCTTTTTGACACGCTTCTTCGTGACTTTCTTTGTTGAAACTTTCTTAGCCATTCTATGTCACCCTCCTACGGATTATTTCTTCTTGTTCGCAACAGTACGCTTCGGACCCTTTCTGGTTCTTGCGTTGTTCTTGGTGTTCTGTCCGCGTACGGGCAGTCCCTTTCTGTGGCGAATCCCTCTGTAGCAGCCGATCTCCTGCAGTCTCTTGATGTTCATAGCGATCTCACGACGAAGATCACCTTCCACCATCTGCGTAGAATCAATGACATCACGAATTCTGGACACTTCTTCGTCTGTAAGATCCTTGCAGCGAATGTCCGGGTTAACATTAGCTTCCGTCAGGATGCGGTTCGCGCTTGTTCTACCGATACCGTAGATATAAGTAAGACCGATCTCGACACGTTTTTCTCTCGGTAAATCTACACCACTGATACGAGCCATGTGATTTTACTCCTCCTTAAAACTAAAAACCATTCCTTGGACGATTCCCGTCCCCTGGCCCCGTAAAGGGCCGAATTTCTGTGAAATGCTGCTGCAGTATACCGGCATGCCGGGCGAAATGTACAGCTCCATGACACAAAAATTGCAGAAAAACATACTTGTCCTTCTGCCGTTATTTGCACAGGAAATTCCTGTGCCAGCCGCCTTAAACCATGATGATCGCGCATACATCGTACCGCGTCACCGGCGCCGCTACCTTACGGTAAATGACCTGCGTGCGCCGAAAGACAGTTCCCTGTCCCCACAGTATCACAACTTCAGGCTTTCGCCTGTTCTTGTAACACAAAAAGCAAGTGCCTCAATATATAGTTTTCAAAGCGATACACACATCGCAACTAATATCAGCCCTGTCTCTGTTTGTGCTTGGGATTCTCGCAGATGATGCGGATGCTTCCCTTTCTCTTGATGACTTTGCACTTCTCGCAAATCGGTTTTACTGAAGATCTAACTTTCATGAACCAAATCCTCCTTTCGCAAAAGTCCACTCAAAATAATAACACAAGGAAAATCTGAATGCAAGCATTTCTTTGCGCAAAAG
Organism: Lachnospiraceae bacterium; assembly: GCA_017412265.1. Classification (GTDB taxonomy): domain Bacteria; phylum Bacillota; class Clostridia; order Lachnospirales; family Lachnospiraceae; genus RGIG1588. The sequence goes on along the minus strand of JAFPYK010000310.1, from coordinate 94 downwards.
CGCAAAAAAACATAGAAAAATCGCGCTTTTCAAGCGCCGGCTCTCCTGGACATTCAGCTCTCTCCCAGATCCCTCCGTGGCAGAGAGGGTCGAT
>JAFPYK010000309.1 GCA_017412265.1 Lachnospiraceae bacterium | reverse complement strand
GAATCGTTTCATGTAATATACTCCGTTTCTGCGGGCCGGAAGAGGCGCTTCCGGCCTGCTCTATGTGAAAGATGCGCTTCCGACCGGGAAGCGCATGCCTGATTACAGTTCGCTCGCCATATTCTCCTGGAGGGAGAGGCTGATCTCAAGGTTGCCGTTTCGCTTGCGCAGCTCGTCGATCATTTCCTTCTCAAGCCCCGCATCCTTCAAGGTGATGTTGTAGGTCAGGCGGAAGAGGCTGCCCATGTTGGTGGTCTTGACCTGGGTCAGGGTGTTTTCCGTGGTGTAGCGGGCGAGAAGGTCCGCAAATACACCGGTATAGTCAAGGTCTTCGGGTACGGTGATGTGCAGGGTCCGGTAGCGGGCTTCATGCTTCGAGCCGAGATCCAGCCCGGAGTAGACCATCATCAGAAGGCCGAAGATCAGGGTGAAGAGGAAGGCGTAGCCTAAGTAGCCCATGCCGGTCATGAGGCCGGCGGCCATGGCGAGGAAGATGCTCGCGATCTCTTTCGCTGTGCCCGGGGCAGAGCGGAAACGGATCAGGCCGAAGGTGCCTGCGACCGCGACGCCGGTACCGATGTTGCCGTTGACCATCATGATGACGACGCAGACGACGGCAGGCAGCAGCGCGAGAGTCATCGTGAAGCTCTTCGTCGTGCGGTTGCGGAAACGGTAGGCCAGGGCCAGGGCGAGGCCGATGAGCAGGCTGGCTCCGACGCAGAGCAGGAACGTCTGCACGGAGATCGTTGCGGCAGCTGTTGTATCAAAAATGCCTGAGAATAATGTGTTAAGCATATTGCACCTTCCTTTCAGTGGACGGGAAAATGAAATCCCGGTAATAAGAGCCATATTTGCTGATGGAGGTCTGGCGGATGCCTTCCTCGTTCAGGAAGTGAGAGAGCCAGAGCGGGATGCCGCCCGCGGTCTTGACCTCCATCAATGTGTCGGCCGGGCTGGTCACGTAGACACCGCCCGGGGAAGCGGTCAGGGTGAGGTGATCTTCGCGGGCCCGGACCTGCCGGTCGAGGGTGAGCCGGAAGTCTTCCCGGACCGGGTCGCGGAAGGAGTCTCTCTCATAGGAGAGGAAGACCTTCGGGGCGAGTCCGGTGTAGAAGTCCCGGAAGTATTCGATCTCGCCGGCGATCTGTGAACGGATCCCGATATCTTCGCCGGCCAGCCAGGCCTCCGCCTCGTCTCTCGGGAGAACGATCCGCCTCTTGTAGACGACCGACTGGTACTTCTTCTTGAGCTCGACGAAGACCGGATCGTGCCAGCCGATGTCCGTGTAGCAGCGAACCCGGAGTTTTTCCTTGTAGACCGGCTTGTCGAGGGAGCGCCTCGCGAGGCGGAAGTTATCGGTGTCATAATATATATTTCGAATCGAAGAGTGCGGATAAAGGTCCGGAATCATGTGACAGGAGATCAGCTCCATTAGGCGGTCCCTCTGGCCCCTGTTCAGCAGAAACTTGATCTCATATCGCTGGAAGATGGATTGAACATTATCTGCAGTCATCTTCGTTACCTCCTTTTTGTGTGCTGGTTGATTGTTATGGCTGTATTGTACGGAGTCAACCTTAGATGAACTTTAAATGAAAAAAAGTTTTTGAAAAAGTTGTAAGAAATGCTTCGGAGAGGAAAAAGGACATGAAAAAGGCAGCCCGCAGGGGGCTGCCTGAGCGTCGTCTGAGCTGACGTTTACATATATAATAGATTTTATTTGGCAGCGCGGTAGATCTCGACGATATCCTGCGGGGTGAGAGGCACGTAGCAGCCTCTGCAGCCGCGGGCAGCCTTCTCGGCCATGACCTGGAAGTTCTCTTCGTCCGTGATGCCGACGTCTGCGAGGGTCGCAGGGATGCCGAGCTTGTTGACGAAATAGTCACGCGTGCAGGAGATTGCTTCCTCTGCGACCGCGAAACGGTCCTCGGAAGGGGTCAGGCCCCAGACATTGATTCCGTACTCGTAGAACTTGTCCACCGTCGCGTCGGAGAGGACATGCTTCATCCAGTGCGGGGTGAGGATCGCCAGGCCCTCGCCGTGGGTGATATCATAGAAGGCGGAGAGCTCATGCTCCATCGGATGGACACACCAGCCGACGCGGTAGCCGTCGGAGACGAATCCGTTGATCGCGTTGGAGGAGGCCCACATCAGGTTGGCTCTGGCCTCGTAGTTGTCCGGCTCGGCCAGGGCAATCGGTCCGTAGTGGATCAGAGTCTTTAAGATGGCCTCGCAGAAACGAGCCTGGATAAATCCGTCGTTGGGGGAGAAATAATTCTCCAGCGTGTGGCTCATGATATCCGCAGTTCCGGCAGCGGTCTGCCTGCGGGAGACCGAATAGGTGTAGGTGGGATCCAGCACGGACATCTTCGGGATCAGATGCTCGCTGCCCATGCCCCATTTCTCATTCTTCGACATATCGGAAATAACCGCAAAGCGATCCATCTCCGAGCCGGTGGCCGAGAGGGTGAGCACCGAGTAGATCGGAAGCGCCGCCTCGATCTTGCCGGGATTTAACACGAGATCCCAGGCATCTCCGTCATAGCACGCAGCGGCCGCGACGGCCTTCGCACAGTCGATCGTGGAACCGCCGCCGATGGCGAGCACCATGTCGATCGCGTTCTCCTTGCAGAGCTTCGCGCCCTCGCGAACGGACTCGATGCGGGGGTTCGGCTGGACGCCGGAGAGTTCATAGACCGTGAGCCCGGCCCCCTGAAGGATCTCCAGGGCCTTGTCGTAGATGCCCATCTTCTTGATGCTGCCGCCGCCGTAGACTAAGAGAACCTTCGATCCGCTCTGTGCAAGCTCGGAGAGATGGCTGATCTGGCCCTTGCCGAAGCAGATACGAGTGGGAATGCAATGGATGAAATTGTTCATGAAGCTACCGCCTTTCTTCTCATAGGTAAGGGCCGCCTCATGCGGCCCGAAGTATGGATTCATTGTAGCATAAGGAGAGAAAATGCACAAGAATGCACAACATAGAAGAAGCCCCGAAGCAAAAGCTTCGGGGCTCCTCCTATAGTATGAAAAGAAATAGGGGTTAGATAATATCATAATGAGAATGATATCCGCAAGAGGAATACTTCCTCTTACACCTTTACTGTAGCATAATCTTTTGGTTTTGTAAATAGATTCCTGCACATTTCTCATTTTATCCTGAATAAGGCGCGGAGATCAGGCAAATGGTTCCTTGAGAGACCGATAAACCGCTCGATGAATTATCAATCTGAGAAAATAATTCTGATTAGAAAATCTTATGATCAAGTACATTTCCTGCGTTGACCTGAGAAAATGAATCAGTTACAATACACATCAGATACTTGTATTGAACAAAGTCTCACAGAGAAAGGAAGATTGTTCCATGTGCGATAATATCAGACGTCCCGATTCTATGGAGAGAATCACAACCGAGGCGCAGGCAAAAGCATTTATCGATGAGCAGGTGGCAGCCTGCCGAGCGCAGATCGGCGACGGCAAGGTGCTCCTGGCCCTGTCCGGCGGCGTGGATTCCTCTGTCGTAGCAGCCCTGCTGATCAAGGCAGTCGGCAAACAGCTCACCTGCATCCATGTCAACCACGGCCTGATGAGAAAGGGCGAGAGCGAGCAGGTCCTTGAGGTCTTCCGCGAGGAGCTCGGCGCGAACCTGATCTACGTCGACGCGACCGACCGTTTCCTGGACAAGCTGGCAGGCGTGGCGGATCCCGAGAAGAAGCGCCATATCATCGGTGAGGAGTTCATCGATGTGTTTGCAGAAGAAGCGAGAAAGCTGGACGGTGTCGGATTCCTCGGACAGGGAACGATCTGGCCGGATATCCTGGAGTCGGAGGCAGGCATCAAGGCGCATCACAATGCCGGCGGCCTTCCGGAGGACATCGCCTCCCGTTTCGCGCTGGTCGAGCCGGTCCGCATCCTGTTCAAGGATGAGGTCCGTGTTGTCGGACGCGCCCTCGGCCTTCCCGCCAACATGGTGGACCGCCAGCCTTTCCCGGGCCCTGGCCTGGGCGTGCGCTGCGTCGGAGCCATCACGAGAGACCGTCTGGAAGCAGTGAGAGAGTCGGATGCGATCCTGCGCGAGGAATTCGCGAAGGCAGGCCTGGAGGGCAAGGTGTGGCAGTACTTCACGGTCGTGCCGGACTTCAAGTCCACGGGTATCCGCAACGGCAAGAGAACCTTTGACTGGCCTTGCATCATCCGCGCGATCAACACGACCGACGTTATGGAAGTAACCGTGGAGCATCTTCCCGCCGAGATGCTGGATCGCCTGGCAGCGAGAATCACGAGCGAAGTGCCCGGGATCAACCGCGTGCTCTTCGATTATACCCCGAAGCCGCCGGCGACAGTCGAGTACGAATAATCGCATATGTCCCTTACTGTCTTCCTGAACGTCGGAGGGATGCATCCTCTGAGCGTTCTGCGACGGCGAACGGAGGAGACAAAACAATCTGGAACGATGAAGCCTTGTGGCTGCAGATGAAACTTGCAGCCGCAAGGCTTTTTCATAATCAGGTGTCATCGGAATCTCCCGGTCCGGGAGGGCATCCGTTCTTCCAGGGGGCAAGAGGCGGGATGCGGGTGACCTGAGAGTGTGATGTGTTTTCTTCGAAGCGAAATCCCTTTTTTCGCCTACAATAAATTGACATCCTGTTCATGTAAAAATACAATAAGGGTGACTGATTCTACGGCAAAGAAAACCAGCTGGCCGTTCATTTGCGAAAGAAAGGAAATATGGAGCATGCGAGTAAGAGAACACCGTGACCGTACGAGGCTGATCCGTGCGGCGATGCAGGAGATCCCCTGTGATTTAACCGTGGAAAATGTGCGCTTTGTCAATGTCATCACCGGCGAGGTCTATCCTGCCAGCGTGGACGTGATCGACGGCATCGTGGTGCGTGTGAGAGAGGAAGGACAGGAGACGGTCTGTCCTTCGAAGGAGATCTATGACGGCAAGGGGCGTTATCTGGTGCCCGGCTTTATCGATGTGCACATGCACGTGGAGAGCACGATGATGATTCCGGAGAATTTCGGGCGCGCCGCGATTCTGTGCGGAACGACGTCGGTATTCGTCGATCCTCACGAGATCGGCAATGTCCTGGGCATCCCGGGGATCAAGTTCATGATCGAGAATGCGAAGAAGTCCCCGGTGCGCCAGTTTAACCTGGCTTCGTCCTGCGTGCCTTCCGTGCCCGGTGTGGAGCAGGCCGGCGCGTCGTTCGGAGCGAAGGAGATCGCGGAGCTTCTGGAGACGGAGGGCGTCTGGGGTGTCGCGGAGGTCATGGACTTCTACAATGTCATTCACGATGAGAAGCGCATGCACGAAGTGGTCGAAGAAGGAATCAAGAGAAATGCTCTGATCCAGGGCCATGCGCCGGGCCTGCTGGGCAAGGAGATCGCGGCCTACCGCGTCGCAGGCATGGTGGACAACCACTGCATGAGCTGTGCGGAAGATATGATTGCGAACCTGCGCGCGGGCATTTTCACCGACATGCAGGAGAGCTCCCTTTCGCCGCGCCGCATGCCGCAGCTGCTGGACGGCATCAAGAACATGCGCTACACCGATCACGTCACGCTCTGCAACGATGACGTGCACGCGAAGGACCTGCTGGAGACCGGCCACGTCAACCGCCTGACCAAGTCTGCGATGATGGAGGGCATCGACCCGATCGAGGTGATCCGCTGGGTGACCTACAATGCCTCCCGCGCGACGCAGATGGACGACATCGGCGCGATCGCGCCGGGCTATCTTGCGGACATGCAGCTCCTCGACGAGCTGGACGGACGTAATCCCTACGCGGTCTGGAGAGAAGGAAAGCTGCTGGTCGAGGACGGAAGGCTTCTGGAGGATCATAAAACCGCAGAGGACTACGGGTTTGAGAATACGATGCACCTGGACTATATCACCGGCCCTGAGGACTTCGAGCTTCGGGTACCCGGTGTGGAGAACGGCACGGTCAAGGCCCTTGTGATGGACTATTCCGGCAGCCAGGGCTACGGACATATGTGCGATGCCATCTACGAAGAGGTGCCGGTGAAGGACGGCAAGGTGGACCTGTCCGGGCGCGATGATCTCTGCCTCGTCGCGGTATTCAACCGCCACGGGAAGACCGATCACACGATCGCCCTCTGCAAGGGCTACGG
>JAFPYK010000308.1 GCA_017412265.1 Lachnospiraceae bacterium | reverse complement strand
GCATTGCAATCCATCAGGCCTTAAACTCATTTAAGCTGCGTCCCAAAGCCGCTTACGCACCGCTGCATCGAGGCACCCGAGCCGAAAGGCGCGTCCTGAAAACACTCCGCCTCACCGCGTCGTACCCGAGGCGAAAGCCGTGTCCCGAAACATTTTCGTGATACGCCCCACTTCATTCACGTCAGCGAATCACAACATCGTGATCCGCCCCTCACTCCCCGGCATGATCGAGTATCTTATACAGCATCCGGTACATCGCCACGGCCTCCTCCTGCTCCAGAGGCACGCACATCCCGATCTTCGCCGGAATCTGCCGCACCTCCTCACGGAGCGCCATGCCCTTCTCCGTCACTGTCACCGTAAGCACCCTCTCGTCCTCATGCGAGCGCTCCCGCGTCACATAGCCCTCTTCCTCCAGCTTCTTCAGCAGAGGCGTCAGCGTACCCGAATCCAGATACAGCTTCCTGCCCAGGTCACGCGCCGGAAGAGACTTCTCCTCCCAGAGCACCATAAAGACGATATACTGTGTGTAAGTAAGCCCCAGCGTCTTCAGATAAGGCGTATAGAGATTGACGATCTTCCTCGCACACGCGTAAAGCGGAAAACACAGCTGGTTCTCCAGCTTCAGCTGTTCATAATTGCACAGTTCTTCCATCACACCCTCCGTTTCTGCCCTCAGCCGCTTCCGCCGGGCGGTTACAATTACAGATTCTGGCGCAGCCAGGTCTCCAGGAAAGCCTTCGGCATGAAGCCGATCTTCTGGTCCACGCGCTGACCCTTCTTCAGAAGGACCATCATCGGGATGCTCATCACGCCGAACTGCTGCGCTGCAAGCTGGTTCTCATCCACGTCGCATCCGTAGAAATCAATCTGGCCGGCGAACTCCTCAGAGAGCTCCTGCAGAACCGGAGCGATCATCTTGCAAGGTCCGCACCAGGTCGCGTTAAAATCCACCAGAGCTACTTCGCTGGCATTCACTTCATCCAGGTTGTCATTTAAGATCTCTTTTAACATATCATTTTCCTCCGCTGCGTTTTTTCATGTCCAGATAGCTGACCGCCGAGAGCGCTGCAACATTGCCCTGGCCGGCAGCCTTAATGTACTGATACGGGGTGCCCGCGATATCGCCGCAGGCAAAGCATCCGGGCAGATTGGTCTTCATCTGAAGGTCCACGGTCACGTGCGGCCCGTCGGTCGCAAGGCCCGGCACCAGCTGCTTCGGGGAGATGGCCTCCCGCAGCACGAAGACGCCGTCGCTCTCGATCTCGCCCTGATCCGTCACAAGCTTCATCCGCCCGTCCCGGACGATCGAGAGAGGCTTCACGCGCAGGACTTCGACGTTCTCGCGGGTAAATGAAGTCTCCTCCGGGTACATCGCGAGGTAAGTCACCTTGTCCGCGATCTCCGCGAGGAACTCCGCCTCCGGCTCTTCCTTCGGCGCATAGCCGATCACCACCGCACTCTTGCCGCGGTAGAGCGCCGCGTCGCAGGTCGCGCAGTAGCTCACGCCCCGCCCGAGGTTCTCGTCCTCGCCGGGGAACGGCTTGCCCGCCACCACGCCGGTCGCGAGGATCACCGCATCCGCCTCATACATCACATTCTCATTACCCTGCAGCACGAAATAATCTCCCATGCTGTAGATCGCGTTGATCTTATCCTCCGTGATCTGAATGCCCATCGCGTCGATGTGCTTCAGATACGCCGCGGCGAGATCCGCCCCGGCGATCTCCGGAAGGCCCAGGTAATTCGCAATCTTGTGCGCCTTCGACACCTTCAGGCTGCTCTCCCTGCTTCCCAGCAGGAGCACCTTCTTGTTGCGCACCGTCGCGGTAATCGCGGCCTCCAGGCCCGCCGGGCCTGTGCCGATAATCGCAATCTCATAGCGTCCCATCTGCTTCACCTCATCTTGTCCGGTTGTCTTTATCTTATCACATTTCCGTGGATCAGAGAAGACCTGCCACGCACTTCTCGACGTCCTTCATGCTCGCGGTGGGCTCGAAACGTGCCACCACATTGCCCTCGCGGTCCACCACAAACTTGGTGAAATTCCACTTAATCTCCGGATTGTTCTTGTAATCCTTGTCGATCTTCTTGAGCATCGTGCTCATCATCAGCGCCATCGGGCTCTTGCCGAAGCCCTCGAAGCCCTTCTGGCTCTTCAGATACGTATAGAGCGGCAGCCCGTTCTCGCCGTTGACGTCACTCTTCTTCATCTGAGGGAACTGCGTGTTGTACTTGAGCGTGCAGAACTGATGAATCTCCTCGTCGGTGCCGGGGGTCTGTCCCGCAAACTGGTTGCAGGGAACGTCGATGATCTCCAGCCCCTGCTCATGATACTTCTCAAACATATCCTCGAGATCCTTATAATGAGGAGTGAATCCGCAGCCCGTCGCGGTGTTGACGATCAGCATCACCTTGCCCTCATAGTTCTTCAGAGAGATCTCCTCGCCTGCAATGTTCTTCACGGAATAATCATAAATACTCATCTGTCTGCCTCCTGAATAATAATCCTATCATCTGCAGCCGCATCCTTCGCGGCTCACTTTCGATTGTTTACAATTCAATTGTATCAAATCAATTTCATTTGTCAAGTACCTCTTCAAAAACTTTTTCATCGGTTATACTAAACCCAGAACCAATGACCTATTTATGGGGGATCTGACATGTTCCATCCGATTCAGCATTTTAAAACCATCACCACACACCGCCACATCGTCATGCGCGAGTGCTTCCGCGTCGGTCTCTACCGCCAGGGCCTCCTGCACGACCTGAGCAAATACAGCCCTCAGGAATTCCTGGTGGGCGCCCGCTACTACCAGGGCAACCGCAGCCCCAACAACGCCGAGCGCGAGGACATCGGTGTCTCCCTCGCCTGGCTGCACCACAAGGGCCGCAACAAGCATCACTACGAATACTGGACCGACTATCAGAAGCGCCCCGACGGGACGGTCGGGATCGAGTTCGTCCGCATGCCGGTCAATTACGTCGTCGAGATGTGCATGGACCGCATCGCGGCTTCCAGGGTCTATAACGGTGCTTCCTACACGAACCGCGACGCCCTGAACTACTACCTGAAGGGCAATCCGAGCCGCTACATGCACCCGGACACGGCCGCGCTTCTCGAGAAGCTTCTGACCATCCTGGCAGACCAGGGCGAAGAAGCGCTCTACGCGTACATCCGGGGCACCGTGCTGCCGGAGTGGAGAAGGAGCCGCAAGAAATGATTCCCGCAAAGCCTCACAGAGTCCTCTATCCGGTGCTTGC
>JAFPYK010000307.1 GCA_017412265.1 Lachnospiraceae bacterium | reverse complement strand
TTGGCGCCGAAGACTCTCGCCGCGGAGATCGCGACCAGAACCGGCAGAAGCGCGAACGCGGTGTTCGCAACCAGGTCAAGGAACGAGAACCAGTCCGTCTCGCCGAAGGCAGGAGCGAACTTCGGGATCGCCTCGACGATACCCATCATCAGACCGGAAGCAACGATCGCGGGAAGAATCGGGACGAATACATCGCCGGGAGTCTTCAGGATCTTCTTCCACAGCGGCATGCGGGATGCAGCCGCAGCCTTAACATCCGCCTTGGACGCGGCGGTCAGGCCCGTCACGGCCAGGAACTCATCATAAACCTTGTTCACGGTGCCGGTACCGATGATGAGCTGGAGCTGTCCGTTGGAATCGAACATGCCCTGAACGCCCTCAACCTCTTCCAGTGCCTCCTTGTTGATCTTGCTGTTGTCCGCGATAACAAGGCGCAGACGGGTAGCACAATGTGCAGCGCTGATGATGTTCTCCTTGCCACCTAAGTTGGCGAAGATCTCTTCAGCACATTTGCGATAATCAAGTGCCATAATACCTCTCCTTATGTGTTATTGTGAGAAGGTTTCCTGGAGTATCCTCCTGCGTGCCAAACCTTCCGTTACAAATATATATTTTACATGAAAAAATGTGGAATGTAAAGCAAAGGCGGGAAAATCTGGTGATATAAACGTGAATCGCGTTACATCTTCCGCCCTGCCCGAGCCGATGCCTTATCTCTGCGGATATTCTCTCGACAGCCACACGAAATCGTACGGAGCAACCTTCACATGTCCGGCAAATACGTCTTCCTCCGTCCAGAGGTCGGTGTAACTTTCCCACTCTCCGGAATCGACGACGGCCTCTCTCCCCGAGAAATTATAGAAGGCAAGAAGCTTCTCACCGTCCATATAACGGCCGATCCCGAGCACCCGGTCATCTCCCGTCGGCAGCAGCCACAGGTCCGCAGTCGAGTCGAAGCACCGATGTACGCTCCGGATCAGCTCGAGCCTCGTCACCGCGGAGAACAGGCGGCCCTCCACGGCAGAAGCTTCGTGACGCTTTCCGGCCTTCTTCCAGTCCATATTGCCGCGGTGCAGGTAGCGGCTGTCCTCTGCCTTCAGCGGATCGTCGTGGTACGAATTGTCATTGAGCTGTCCGATCTCGTCTCCCGCGTAGAGCACCGGGATCCCGCTCAGCGAGAACATGTAGGCGTGCAGCATGATATCCTTGCGCAGCGCTTCCTCGATCCCCCGCCGGTCTCCCTCTGCCAGGGCGCTCTCCAGGCCGCACAGGGAAGCAGTCGTCCCGCAGAGTCTCGCGTCACCGAGCCTCGGATCGTCGTTGTACAGTTCACCGCGCGAAGGGCTGAACGGCCATTTCCCCGTGAAATAGTCATTCAGGTACTTCTTGTGAGCCACCTCTTCCTGGCCGAAGCGCCAGAGGAAATCATAATCCAGGCCCCAGCCGATATCGTCGTGGCAGCGAAGGTAATTCAAGAATGTGTACATCTTCGGCAGCGCGGCCACCTGCTCCAGCTGGTGACGAAGAAGCTTGACATCCTCCGTCGCGACCGTGTGCCAGGTGCTCGCCATCGTCGTCACATTGTAGAGCATGTGGCACTCCGGCTTCTCCGTAGTTCCGAAGTAAGGCACTACCTTGCTCGGCT
>JAFPYK010000306.1 GCA_017412265.1 Lachnospiraceae bacterium | reverse complement strand
GTAAGCGGTGAGGCGATGTTTTCAGGACCGTTGCCGAGTGCCGGTGCTTAGCGGGTGCGGGACGCAGCCGACACAATAAAAGAAGGTCTGATATACTGCATCGCAGTACATCAGACCTTATAATCACTTAAGCTGCGTCCCAAAGCCGCTTACGCACCGCTGCACCGAGGCACCCGAGCCGAAAGGCGCGTCCTGAAAACACTCTTCGCCTCACCGTCGCATCCGAGGTACCCGAGGCGAAAGCCGTGTCCCGAAACATTTTCGTGAGACGCCCCACTTCACTCTCGTCCGCATAACACTCTCGTGATCCGCCCCCTCACCTGGTATAGAACGGGCTCCTGCACGGCATATCATAATACTCTTTCAGCTCTTCATCGAGCTTCATCAGCGAGATCGACGCCCCCGCCATCTCCTGCGAGATCACATGGCTCCCGACCTCCATATTATGAATCTTGATGCCCTTCTCATCCAGCAGCATCTTCAGCTTCCGGTTCATGATCATCAGCTCCATCAGCGTCGTGCTCCCCAGACCGTTCACATACGTCGCGACCTCGTCGCCCGCCCTGATCCCGGAATCCGCAAGCAGCGCGTCCAGCAGCTCCGTCACGATCTCGTCTGCGGTCTGCATCTTCACCCGCTTGATGCCCGGCTCGCCGTGGATGCCCAGGCCGTACTCCATCTCATCCGGGCTCAGCGTGAAGATCGGCTCCTTCTTACCCGGCAGCGTCGCGCCCTGGATGCCCACGCCCACCGAATAGATCGAATCTCTCGCCTTCTCCGTCACACGCACCGCCTCCTCGAGCGGAAGCTTCGCACACGCGCCGCCCGCGATCTTCACGATAAATACGTCGCCCGCGATGCCGCGCCGGTCGCTCCGCCGCTCCATCGGCGCCGAAGCCACGTCATCCCAGTTGCGCACCGTGCGCACCTTGATGCCCTCGGCCTCCAGCATCTCCGCCGCTTTGTCGAAATTCATCACATCGCCCGCGTAATTGCCGTAGACGAAGAGCACGCCCGCACCCCGGTGCGCCGCACGCGCGATCGACGCGATCGTCACCGGATCCGGCGAAGCGAAGATATTGCCGTTCGCCGCGCCGTCGCCCAGGTTCTCACCCAGGAAGAAGCCGAACATCGGCTCATGCCCCGAGCCGCCGCCCAGGATCAGGGCGACCTTCCCGTCCGGAATGTTCCTGCGCACGAATCCCTGCACGCCCGGCACTGCCATATACTCATCACCGTAGGCTGCAAGGAACCCCTCGCCGCACTCCTTCACGACCTCCAGCGGGTCGTTGATGATCTTCTTCGAGACCAGCTCCGCGCCGCGCTTCGCCTCACCGATGCTCTCCGGGTCCGGATCCGGCGTCTTCTCGCCGCGGATGAAATCCGCCATCTCCTGGAAGATCAGCCAGGTGCTTGAAGCGCCCGCGTCCTGATGGCCGATCGCCCGCTCCATCAGATTCTTCGCGCGCCCGAACTTCGCCACATACTTCTTGGACGCCTCCATGCCCTCATAAGCCGCCTTTGCGGCCGCGTCGAGCATTTCCTCAAATGACTCCGAGACGTGGCTCTTTAAGGCTTCTACGGCCGGATACAGGGCATCTACCATCGTCTTGTCGCCCGGCTGCGCGTGCCCCAGCTCCTGGATCGCCCGCAGGCCCTCCGCCATGCGCGCCGCGAAATCCTCGGTGCTCATCTCCTGCATTGGAGCGCCCTCCTTCGCGTTGCCCGCGAACATCGTCGAGAAAATCATTCCCGACGCGCCGCCCATCGCGGTCTCCATCGCCTTCGCGGTATCCGAGTACAGCTTGCCGATATCGTCCCCGTCCGCTTCCTTCTCCAGGACCTCCCTGGCCGCCTTCATGCCGATCACCATGCCGGTGCCGTGGTCCCCGTCGCCGATCGCCGCGTCCGCTCTCGTCAGATACGGCTCATTTCGCATAATCCGCTCCGTGCAGGCAAGAAGCATCTCCCGCACCTGCTCATACGTCAGAGAATTCATTTCCCCTCCTCCTTTAAGAATTCATACCATTTGTCTACGATATAATGCACCGAGTCATCCGACTGCCAGAAGAAGCCGAGCCTCTCCAGATAGCCGTGGAAGGTGCCTTCGTACATCACATAATCGACCTTCACGCCCGCGTCCTCCAGCTTCTGCACGAACTCCTCGCACTGCTGGCGCAGGAAATCATACTCCGCGGTCAGCATGATCGTCGGCGGAAATGCCTTGAAGTCGTGATACAGAAGAGGCGAAGCGATCTCGTCGTCCGCCGGCGTTACATCCCGCAGATACGCGTCGTTTAAGTCGCGCCCGGTCTTATAAAGTCCCAGTGTCTTGCCCGCCACCAGCGGATGCAGGTCCTTGCCGTACGCCTCAAAATCCCACACGTCATAGCTGTGGTCCGAGAAATCCAGCGCCGGATAATACAGGATCTGCGTGTCCATATAGTGCGTCTCCCGGTCGAGGATCGCCACCGAAGCCGTGATATTGCCCCCGGCCGAATCGCCCATCACCGCGATGCGCTCCGGGTCCACCCCGTACTTCTCCGGATTCTCGTGAACCTCCTTCAGCACCTCGTAGCACTGGTTCACCGCCGTCGGGAAGACCGCCTCCGGCGAGAGCGTATAATCCACATAGATCACCACGCCGTTCATCACCTCGGCGATCCGCCGGTTGATGTTGTTGAGCCTCTTTAACGCGCCCATGCACCAGCCGCCGCCGTGGATATAGAACATGCAGGGCGCCGGGCCGGTAAGCCCCTTCGGGGCGTAATGCCGGAACATATAGCCGTCCCTCTGGTAATCCGTCTCCACGATATCCTTCGCCAGGTCAATCAGCGGATAAGAAGGCACGTCATCCGGGTAGCGCATCGCACCCACATTAATCCCGCAGACCACCGGCCCCTTCGGCACATTCGGGTCCTTGGGCGCCTTCGCCCGCTCCGTATAATGCTCCCAGATAAAGCCGTCCATCCCGAACTCATTCTTATCGCGCGCCGGAATCACCTTTTTCACCATCGATCCACTCCTCCTGTTATTCTATTGTCATCACGCAGCTTATACATTTATCGTACAATCCTGCCCTGCAAATGTCAAATCCATCCGTGAGACACTTTCCCCGCGGTCTCATGCACCGCCGGGCACGGGCTCACTCCCCGCCGGGCTCGTTTCCCGCCGGGCACCGGCTCATTCCCAGCCGAGCGCCTCCTCGCGGATATTCCACAGCACGTCCGCCTCCGCCCGGAACTCCGCGGGAATCTTCTCCGGATCGCCCGCCATCGCATAGACCGGGACGTTCGGGCTCTCATCCTCGTTGTAGAACTGCCAGAAGACCACACGCATCCGCACATTTCTCCGGTCCGGCCGCACGAACATCTCGGAGGCGGCCTCCTCCGCGCTCTCCAACGGCTCATCCGACAAGATCCCCAGAATCACCTTCTGCCCGTCAAGCTCCGCATCCAGCGCGTTCAGGCACCGGTAGGTCTCCTCCTGCTCCTCACAGTGCCAGACGAACCCCTCGGCCCGCTTCTGGATCCTCTGCTGCATCCGTACCGACCCGTCGTTATTCTCACCCCACATCAGGCCCCGATCGCTGATGTAGAGCCAGTCAAGCTCCTTTGCGCCATCGGCCATATATGCCAGGGTATTGCGCGAGAACTCGAACTCCCCGCCGTAATCCTTGAACCAGTACAGTTCACCGGTTCTCCCGTTCACAGGCGACTGCGCCTTCGAATAGTAGAACACATCCTGGACCGGATCCTCGAACTCCTCGATCGGCCGGTCCGGGAATAACGCATCGATCATTTCCTTCGAATAATGCGTCGAAGGATGCTCATACTCCTCCCTGCACAGATACCAGCCCCAGGTGCCCGGATTCCGGTCAAGCTCATCCTCGATCAGGTACCGGAAATCCTCGCCGGACTGATCCCCCTTATAATTCCGGTAGTCATAAAACTCTCCGGCATAATATACCTGGCTTACAAACTGGGACTTCATGGCAAATACATTCTGAAACGACTTGTCCGAGGACACTCTCACGACCGTGATCCTCGAAGGCAGCCCCTTCGCGCTTCGCTCCGCAAACTTCTGCCACTCCTCTTCCCCGGATACCATCTCTGTGCCCTTCACCACGAGAACCCCGGACACCGGATAGAACGAAGTCTCTTCATCCTCCCGAAAACCGCTCATCTCCTCGGCCCACACAAGCGCAAGCTCATCGATCCCCAGAAGAATGTCCGCCTCCTTCCGGTACTCCTCCGCAACGGTATCCAGCGCCTCCCGGTTCACCTCCGAGACCTCACCGTCCCAGCAGAGCACGAACATCCGCTTCTCGCGCAGATCCGGCCGGACCCACATCTCTCTCCAGAGCGTCCGGAAGTCCATCTCCTCGCGGTCCGTCAGCACAAGGAACCGCCGGCCCCCGGACCCGCCTTCCTCCACAAAGATCAGATGCGCGTATGCACTCTCCTTCTCATCAAAACGGAGCCTGTACGCACCCTCCCGGAAGATAACCTCCCAGGTCTCTTCCTCACTCTCTTCGAACACATTCTTGTAGACGATCCTGACAGACTCCCCCTCCGCGGGCTCCTCCATCAGATGCCGCAGCCCCTCCTCGGGGATCTGCATCCTTCCTCTCTCCCACACGATGCCCTCCGGCTCCGGGCTCTCCATCTTGCATCCGCCGGCACAGCAAATGACTGCGAGCACCACCAGAGGCAGTATCCACTTCCTCTTGCTCATTTCATTTCCTCCGATATCTTCTCTCTCACGAACCGCCGGCACCGTGCGCCGGCTCCTCATATGCCCATATTATACAACATTTCCCGAACCCCCGCAATAAAACGAAAGGGCAGCAGCCTTAATGGCTGCTGCCCCCCGTTTGGGAAGAATCCATGATTCGGTAATAGTCCTCAATTATCTGCGGACCTTCCGCTTGTCATCGACAAGCATCATGCCCACCAGACCGCACATGCCGGACAGCATCACGATCACCCATACAAGCATCTTGGACTCGTCGCCGGTCTTAGGAGTTTCCTTCTCGACATCCGTAGGATCCTCAACGCTTGCATCGTCCTCAACATACGGCTTATCCGGATCCTCGGTATCGGCCTTGGCCGTTACCTCGTTGAGAACCTTCTTCGCCTCCGCATCGGCCTTGGTGACCACATACGAAGTCGTGTAAGTCTTGCTCTCGCCCGGCTTCAGCTCGGCGATGGTCCACTTCGCGCCTGTCAGTTCATCCTCGACAACCACGTTCTTCAGCGTGCCCTCGCCGTCGTTGGTGACTACGATCTCATACTTGATCGTCTCGCCTTCCTTGTAAGCCTTGCCGTCCTTCGGCTTGCTTACGGTTCTCTTCTCGACCTTGATCGAGTAGGTAGGAGGCTGATACGTATTCTTGAAGCTTCCGCCGCCGCTGTACGTGCCGGTCACATCCAGGGTTCCGTCGCCGTTGTCGGCCACGGTCACCGTCAGAGTTTCCACATGCTTATCGTAGGTGACGAACTTCTGCTCATCATCGATCTCAACGATGGTGTAGGTGAAGGTCTTGCCCACATCCTCCTGCGTGAAGGACAGTGCGTCGAAGGTGACCTTTCCGGACACTGCGTTGGTCTTGGTCTGCAGCTTGTTTCCTTCGGAATCGTACAGCTCGAAGGTGAACTGTCCCTCTTCCAGAGCCTTGCCGGTGAGTGCCTTCGTCACGGAAGGAGTATACTCGCCCTCCGCCTCGTAGGTGTTGGTAAATCCATCGGTCTGGCTGTAGGAAATCTCAGCTACCAGGTTGCCCTTCAGATCATCGGTTACAGTTACCGTTACGGTGATCGTCTGCGTGTCGTAGGTTACGCCGCCCAGCTCGCCGATGGTCTCACTGATCGTGAAGGTGTAGGTTCCGACCTTATCGAAGGTGATATCCGAGAACTTCACGGTACCGTCCGCTGCGTTCTTGACATTCTCCACCAGGTTGCCGTCGCCGTCCAGCAGCGAGAAGCTGAACTCGTCTGCATTCAGGTCACGGCCCTCCAGAGTCTTCTTGGTCTCCGGAGCAATCTTCACAGGTGCCGGAACATAAGTGTTATCAAAGGTCTTCTTGGCGCTGTAGAGAACCTCAGCGACCAGGTTGCCCTTTAAGTTATCGGTCACGGTAACGGTGACTTCGACCTTGCCCTCGTCGTACGTTACGCCGCCCAGGCCGTCATTGACCTCAACGATCGTGTACTTGTAGGTTCCGGTCTTGTCATAGGTGATCTCGCTGAAGGTGATGCTGCCGTCGGCTGCATTCTTCACGGTCTCAACCACATTGCCGTCCTCATCCAGAAGCTGGAAGCTGAACTCGCCCTCATTCAGGTCGCGTCCGGTCAGGTTCTTGTCAGCCTCAGGCTGTACCTTCACAGGTTCCGGTACATAGGTGTTATTGAATTCCTTGTCTTCCGGATAAATCACTTCCGCGATGTAGACACCCTCGACATCGTCATAGGTGACAACCACCTTCACGATGATCTCGGAAGTATCGTAGGTCACACCGCCGAGAGAACCGGAATCCTCGGTGATCTTGTAGTAGTAGGTTCCTGCCTCGTCGTAGCTGATGGTCTCGAAGTTGACCAGGCCCGCGGCATCGTTGGTAGCCGTCAGGGTCAGTCCGGGCACCTGCTCGACCGTCTCGATCTCAGCAGCCTTCTCTTCCTCTTCGGCCTTCTTCTCGTCGTCGGCAATGACTTCGTCCTTGGTCTCCTCGACTTCCTTCTCAGCCTCGGTTTCCTTCTCGGTCTCAGTCTCCTTCTCGACCTCGGTCTCAGCCTCGGTCTCCTTCTCAGCCTCAGTCTCGGCCTCGGTCTGTACCTCGGTCTCAGCCTCGGTCTCCTTCTCAGCCTCGGTCTGTGCCTCGGTCTGTGCCTCGGTCTCGGCCTCGGTCTGTACCTCGGTCTCAGCCTCGGTCTCAACCTCAGTCTCGGCCTCAGTCTCGGTCTCAGGAGTCTCGATGACCTTCTTCTCGCCAACCGTCTCAAGCTCGACGAAAGCCTTGCCGGTACCGGTTACGACTGCAGCCGAATCCTGAATCTCAGGAGCCTTCTCGTCGGTCGTCTCCTCAGCCTTCTTGTCGGTCGTCTCGTCAGCCTTCTTCTCGGTCACAACCGTCTTCTTGACCGGGTTGCCGTTCTCGTCAACCTCGACCAGCGTGAAGGTGAACTCGCCGGCCTCAAGATCTCTGCCGGTCAGGGCCTTGTTGACACTGATGTTCGCCTCGGTCGGATCCGGCGTGTAGGTGTTCACGAAGATGGTCTTATCTCCGTAGGTGACTTCCGCCACCAGCTTGCCGTGCTGGTTATCGGTAACCGTCACGGTTACAGAGATCGTCTCCGTATCGTAGGTGATCTTCTCATTGTCGCCTACAACCTCACGGATCGTGTACTTGTAGGTTCCGGGCATCGTGTACTCGATCTCGGAGAACTTCACAGCACCGTCTGCGTCGTTCTTCACAGTCTCGATCACTTCGCCGTTCTCATCCACCAGTTCGAAGGTGAACTCGCCGTTGCGGAGCTTGCGGCCCTCCAGGGACTTCGCAGCCTCAGGTGCAGCCTTCACAGGATCCGCTCCGTATTCGTTGGTAAATGTCAGGGTCGTCGTGCTCGGCGTGACTTCCGCTACCAGATGTCCCTCGCCGTCATCGGTCACAACCACCGTGATGGTCTTGCCCGTCTCAGCCTCAGCATCGTTGGTAACACCGTCCACAGAGCCGGACTCCTTCACGGTGTAGACGTAGGTTCCGGGTACCGTAAACGTGATCCATCCGAACTCGTAGATATCTACCTCGCCATCCTTCAGGAAGGTCGAATTGTTGCGGATCGTCGTGTTCTCAGGCATCGGGATCTCAACGCCGTCAGGACCGCTGGTCGCCTCGATCGTGAACTCGAACGCGTCCTCGATGTCGATACCGGTCAGGCCTTCAGGAATGATGTACTCCTTGCGCACAGGCGGATCGTACTTCACAGGCTCAGCGCTGTAGGTGTTGACGAAGTTCGTAACCTGGCTGCCGCCGGTAACTTCTGCTATCAGATTGCCCTCGCCGTCATCGGTTACGGTTACGGTCACGGTGTACTCCGTGGTTCCGTTGGTAACGCCGGCAACCGTGCCTTCCTCGGTTACGGTGTAGACATAGGTTCCGGGCTTGTCAAAGGTGAGCTTCGAGAAATCAACCTTCGTGCCGTCGCCGTCAGGGTTCACCTGCGTATCGATGACATTTCCTTCCGCATCCTTCAGAGTCAGCGTGTACTGGCCGGAGACATCCGGTGCGTTGTTGCCGCTCGCGACTTCCAGAGTCTTGGAAGCGCTCAGGACGATCTCGGTAGGATTCGTCTTATAGGTGTTTTCAAATGCAGTTACCGCGCTGCCCTCGGTGATCGTGGCAGTCATCGTGCCGTCGCCGTTATCCACGACAGTGACAACTACGGTATAGCTGGTGGTTCCGTTCACAACGCCGGGCACATTGCCTTCCTCAGTGATGGTGTAGGTATAGACGCCGGGCTCGGTGTAAGTAATCTTGGAGAAGTCAACCTTCGTGCCGTCGCCGTCAGGGTTCACCTGCGTGTCGATGACGTTGCCTTCCTCATCCATTAAGGTCAGCGTGTACTTGCCGGAGACATCCGGTGCGTTGTTCGCGCTCGGGTCAACCTTCAGGGTCTTGGAAGCAGACAGGACGATCTC
>JAFPYK010000033.1 GCA_017412265.1 Lachnospiraceae bacterium | reverse complement strand
CCCGCCGGCCAACGCCGACAGCAGGACCGCTCATGCGCCCCTGAAGCCGACAGATCATCCGTACCCGAAGGCCCGCGTCCTGCGCAGCGCCTTCTCTTACTGCTATTGTATCAGACACATACCGGTGAATACAAGAAAAAATGCTTCTCCCTCCCGGCTTTCCGCCACGGCCTCTTCCGGGAAATGAAAACCCTCACTCGAATCTCATCCGGCGCCCGATCTCGATCGCCCTGGCATCCGTCCCGTGCCCGATCTCCCGCGTCATTGCGACCGGAAGCCGCTCATCAATATGCATTTTCAGCAGGTCATACACCGATAATTTCAGATTCGCTTTCTCGTAATTCGTAAATGTTCCGAGCAGCACTCCCGACACCTGCTCAAACACCCCGATCTGCTCCAGCTGCGTGAGGAGCGTGGCAATCTGTCCGGATTCCCCTCCGTAGGATTCGAGCAGCAGGATCTTCCCGGCCAGGTCCGGCCAGTATCTCGTGCCCGCAAGCTTCGTAAAGCACCGTATATTCCCGCCGAGCACGACGCCCTCCATGCGGCTTCCCTGGAGGAATTCATAGCCGAACCCGAACAGCGCCTCCCGGTCCCCGGCCAGATACCTCCGGAATCTCTCCTTCTGCAGTTCTCCGTCCCGGTAGACCATATTCTTGACCTGATACAGGACCGAAGGCCTTCCGGTCATCGCATAGATCGCGTTGATCACCGTCGTGAGATCACTGTAGCCCCAGAACTCCTTCTTAGACCTCCCGATCAGCTCATAGTCAAGATGGTCCAGCACGCCATTCGCCAGGTCTCCTCCCGAGATATCGTAGATCGCCTTGATCGAATCATCTCTGTACAATCGCATCAGGTCATCTGCACGTTCCTGATCCGAGCCGCTGAACTCATCCGTCTCCGCCAGCACATGTCCGGCTAAGACCGCCTCGACGCCGCAGGCCTGCAGCACCTTGGCAAGCTCCCGAATCTGAGGCTGCCACTCCCTCGGATGCCCGTTGGAACAGGCTGAAATTCCCACTTTCATCTCATTTTTACCTCTCAAATGAAAATCTCTGTGCAAAAAAGGCCTGAAAGCGATACTTTTCACCCACTTTCAGGCCGAAACACTGCCGATGATGCTCACACACCTGCCAGCCGCCCGGAGCTCTGTCACTCCAGCTCGATCGTTGCCGGCGGCTTCCCTGTGTAATCGTAGAGCACCCGGTTGACGCCCTTCACCTCATTGACGATCCGGTTCGTGATCCTGGTCATCACATCCCACGGGATCGGCGCGGACTCGGCGGTCATAAAATCACTGGTCGTCACCGCGCGAAGCACGACCGCATAATCGTAGGTGCGGCCGTCGCCCATGACGCCCACCGAGCGCATATTAGAGAGCGCGGCGAAATACTGGGCCAGGTTCCGGTCCACCCCTGCCTTCGCGACCTCCTCCCGGAAGATATAGTCCGCATCCTGCACGATCCGGACCTTCTCCGGCGTGACCTCTCCGATGATCCGGATGCCAAGCCCCGGACCCGGGAACGGCTGGCGGCTCACCAGGTACTCCGGAATCCCGAGCTCCCGCCCGGCATCGCGCACTTCGTCCTTAAAGAGCATGCGAAGCGGCTCCACGATCTCCCGGAAATCCACGGTGTCCGGCAGCCCTCCGACGTTGTGATGCGACTTGATCACCGCACTCTTGCCGAGGCCCGACTCGATCACATCCGGGTAGATGGTCCCCTGCACCAGGAAATCCACCGCCCCGATCTTCTTCGCCTCTTCCTCAAAGACGCGGATAAACTCCTCGCCGATGATCTTTCTCTTCCGCTCCGGCTCCGTCACGCCTGCGAGCCGCGCGTAGAAGCGCTCCGCCGCGTTGACGCGGATGAAGTTCAGGTCATAAGGCCCTTCCGGCCCGAAGACCGCCTCCACCTCATCGCCTTCATTTTTCCGCAGAAGCCCGTGATCCACGAAGACACAGGTCAGCTGCCGGCCGACCGCCTTGGACAGAAGCACGGCGGCCACCGAAGAATCCACACCGCCGGACAGCGCGCAGAGCACCTTTCCGTCCCCGATCTTCTCCCGCAGGGTACGGACCGACTCCTCCACGAACGAGCCCATCTTCCAGTCTCCCCGGCATCCGCAGATCTTCAGGACGAAGTTCGAGAGCATCAGCTTGCCCTGCACGGTGTGCATCACCTCCGGGTGAAACTGCACCGCATAGAGCCTTCTCTCCGGGCAGGCCATCGCAGCCGCGGGACAGACCTTCGTCCTCGCGGTCACCAGGAATCCCTCCGGCACCCGCGCGATGTAGTCCGTGTGACTCATCCAGCAGACCGTATTCTCATAAACGCCCTCAAAAAGCTTCGAGGACGTATCCACCTTCACCTCGGTCTTCCCGTACTCGCTCACCGGAGCCGCCGTCACCAGCCCGCCGAGCGACGCAGCCATCAGCTGCGACCCGTAGCAGATGCCCAGGATCGGAATACCCAGATCATAGATCCCCCTCTCATACGACGGAGCTCCCTCCTCATACACACTGTTGGGCCCGCCGGTAAATATAATTCCCTTCGGCTCCATCGCCCGGATCTCCTCCAGGCTCATCGTGTACGGATGCACCTCGCAGTACACATTGCACTCGCGGACCCGCCGCGCGATCAGCTGATTATACTGTCCCCCGAAATCCAGAACCAGGATCATCTCTCTTCCCATTCTTCCTCCTCCTCTCCGGAAGTCAGGACCACCGGCTTAGCCGGTGGCCTGCACTGCCCCTATAAGGGGCTTTTACCTGCTTGCGCCCGGAAGGCGCACTGACAGTCTGCCAACTGCACCACATTCTCAGCAGGCCCCCTCGGGGCCTTTTTCAGTGCTT
>JAFPYK010000032.1 GCA_017412265.1 Lachnospiraceae bacterium | reverse complement strand
GCGCTTTTTGTGATGGGATATGAGAAGGGGAGCGCCTGGTGGCAGGAGCATGCCGGGGAGTGCCAGATCGTCTGGATCTTTGAGGACGGCAATGTGGCGCTGACGGAGGGGCTCTCGGAGCGATATGAGATGAAGGGAACGGGCGAGGTGCAGGTGCTCGGCAGGCCTTGAGCGGCTGTATGCGGGCGGTGCGAAGACCGGCCCTTGTATGGGTGATATGATGAATCTGTCAATGCGTATGAAAGC
This sequence comes from Lachnospiraceae bacterium, assembly GCA_017412265.1. Classification (GTDB taxonomy): domain Bacteria; phylum Bacillota; class Clostridia; order Lachnospirales; family Lachnospiraceae; genus RGIG1588. The sequence continues at coordinate 1,916 of JAFPYK010000032.1, read as the reverse complement.
CGTGACGGACCTGATGCGGCCCGCGGCGGTGATCGCGGATATCGGCTGCGACCACGGCTATGTGTCGATGGAAATGATCCGGCGGGGGATCGCGGACCGGGTGATCGCCGCGGATGTGCGGACGGGGCCGCTCGCGATTGCGCGGGCCAACATCGAGGAGGCCGGGCTGTCGGAGCGGATCGAGACGAGGCTCTCGGACGGGCTGCGGGGCTTTGCGCCGGGTGAGGTGCAGGCTGCGGTGATCGCGGGTATGGGCGGAGACCTGTGCCTGCGGATCCTGAAGGCGTCCCCGGAGGTGCTCTCCGGAGTGAGCCGGCTCGTGCTGCAGCCGCAGTCGGAGATCGCGCGGGTGCGGGAGGAGATCTTCTCGCTCGGGTTCGCGATTGACGCGGAAGACATGGTGGAAGAGGACCATAAGTTCTATATGATGTTCTCGGCGGTGAATGTGAAGATGCTGCCGGAGGACAGCCTCATGCCGGAGGGATTCTCGAGGGAAGCCTGGGGCAGTGCGGCGGAGTATGAGTACGGAAGATTCCTGCTGAGGCAGCGCCACCCGGTGCTAAAGAGGTTCCTGGACCGGGAGTATGAGAAGACGTGCAGGCTGCTCGAGGAGCTTCGGGCACGCGGGGTGCATCCGGAGCGGCTGGCGCAGCTGGAAGCGGAGCAGGATGTTCGAAGGGAGGCGTTATCTTACTATGAAATGCAGTGAGGTGATGGCGTATCTGCGCTCGATTGCGCCGGAGGAGACGGCGGAGAGCTGGGATCATGTGGGCCTGCTGGTGGGCCGTGAGGATAAAGAGGTGCAGGTGGTGATGACCGCGCTTGACGCGACGGAGGATGTGATCTCGCAGGCGATCGCGGCGGGGGCGGATCTTCTGGTGACGCATCACCCGATGCTTTTCCGGCCGGTGGACCGTGTGGTCTGGGAGGAGCTTGCCGGGCGCAAGATCATCCGGATGATCCGGGCGGACCTGTCGTATTTCGCGATGCACACGAACTGTGACAGCTGTGTGATGGCGGAGGAAGCGGCCGGGAAGCTGGGGCTTACGGACTGTGTGATGCTGGAGGAGAGCCCGGCGCCGGGGCCGGACGGGATGCCTGCCGGGATCGGCAGGGCTGGCCTGCTGCCGGAGGAGATGAGCCTGCGGGAGCTCTGCCTGCGTGTGAAGGAGGCATTTGACATCGACGTGGTGCGGCTGATCGGAGATCCGGAGGCGCGCGTGAGGCGCGCGGCGATCAGCACGGGGTCCGGCAAGAGCATGGTCTCGCGGGCGAGAGCCGCGGGGGCGGAGGTGCTGATCTCCGGGGACCTGGACCACCACTGTGTGATCGACGCGGCGGATGAGGGAATGTACCTCATCGACGCGGGGCATTTCGGGACGGAGCGCTTCGTGGCTTATACGCTGGCGGAGGAACTGAGGAAACTGGGGCTTACGGTGATGACCGCCGAGGAGAAGAGCCCTTATCGATATTTGTGAGAGAAACGGAGGCTGTGATGACGACTTATCTGTACCGGGGCAAGACCTGGGAGGTGCCGGAGGGCACGACGTTTCTGGAGCTCGCGAAGGAGGTCCAGGGGGAGTATGACGCGCCGATCCTGCTGGCCAGGGTCGGGCAGAAGCTGACCGAGCTGAACAAGAAGGTGCGCCAGGGAGGAGAGCTTCATTTCCTGACGATCCGCGACCGCGACGGGCGGCGCACGTATGAGAGGGGCGCCTGCATGATGTTCCTGCGGGCGATGAGACACGTCTACGGGAGACGGCTGGGGATCGTGAAGCTGGAGTATTCGATCGCGGATTCGATCTATTTCACCGTGGAGCGGCCGGAGGACCTGACGGAGGAAGGCATCGCCGAGGTGAAGGAGACGATGCAGCGGTACGCGAAGGAGGATGAGGTCTTCTGCAAGACGAAGATGC
>JAFPYK010000305.1 GCA_017412265.1 Lachnospiraceae bacterium | reverse complement strand
CTCGCCAACCTCCTCGACGATCTCCACATTCGCGCCGTCCATCGTGCCCAGCGTTATCGCGCCGTTCAGCATGAACTTCATATTGCCGGTACCCGAAGCTTCCTTCGAAGCGGTCGAGATCTGCTCGGAGACATCCGCCGCCGCGAAGATCAGCTCCGCGTTGGATACCCGGTAGTTCTCGATGAAGACCACCTTGATCTTGCCGCCGATCGTCTTGTCGTTGTTCACGACATCCGCCACGTTGTTGATCAGCTTGATGATGTTCTTCGCCGTCGCGTAGCCGGCCGAAGCCTTCGCGCCGAAGATAAATGTCCTCGGATACATCTCCATATCCGGGTGCATCTTCAGCTCATTGTACAGATACATCACATGCAGGATGTTCAGAAGCTGGCGCTTGTACTCATGCAGACGCTTGACCTGCACGTCGAAGATCGATCTCGGATCCACGTCGATACCGTTGTGCTCCTTGATATACTTCGCCAGGCGCAGCTTGTTCTGGTACTTGATATGCATGAACTCTCTGCGGCAGAGCTCGTTCTCCGCATAGATCGCCAGATTCTCGATATGAGACAGGTTCGTGATCCAGTCGTCCCCGATCTTGCTGGTGACCCACGCCGCAAGCAGCGGGTTGCCGTGCAGCAGGAAACGTCTCTGCGTGATGCCGTTGGTCTTGTTGTTGAACTTCTCCGGCGTCATCTCGTAGAAATCCTTCAGCTCGCGCTTCTCCAGGATCTCAGTGTGCAGTCTCGCCACGCCGTTGACAGAGAAGCTGCCCGCGATAGCCAGATGCGCCATGCGCACCTTTCCGTCGTAGATGATGGCCATCTTCTCGATCTTGCGCTGGTCTCCCGGATACATCTGGCTGATCTGCGCCACGAAACGGCGGTTGATCTCCTCGATGATCTGGTAGACACGAGGCAGCAGGCGGGAGAAGAGCTCCAGCGGCCATTTCTCCAGAGCCTCGCTCATGATCGTGTGGTTCGTATATGCACATGCCTTCGACGTAATCGCCCAGGCCTCATCCCAATGCAGGAAATAATCATCCAGCAGAATACGCATCAGCTCGGCCACCGCCACGGTCGGATGCGTGTCGTTCATCTGGAAGACCACCTTCTCCGCCAGGCCGCGGATATCGTCATGATTCTCCATGTAGCGCTCCACCGCAGTCTGCAGGGACGCGGACACGAAGAAATACTGCTGCTTCAAGCGCAGCTCCTTGCCGGCGCTGTGATGGTCGTTCGGATAGAGAACCTCGGTGATCGTGTTGGCCAGGTTCTGCTGCTCCACCGCCTTGTGGTAATCGCCCTTATCAAATGACTCCAGACTGAAATCGTCGATCGCCTCCGCATCCCAGATGCGCAGCGTATCCACGACGCCGTTGCCGTAACCCACGATCGGCAGGTCATACGGAACCGCAAGGACCGACTGATAATTCTCCTGGCTGAAATGCTCTCTGCCGTTCTCGTCACGCACCATGCGGATGTAGCCGCCGAACTTGATCTCCTTCGCATACTCCGGGCGCTTGATCTCAAACGGATATCCGTGCTTTAACCAGTTGTCCGGCACCTCCACCTGATAGCCGTCCTGGATCTTCTGCTTGAACATACCGTACTTATAACGGATGCCGCAGCCGTACGCCGGATAGCCCAGCGTCGCCAGGGAATCCAGGAAGCACGCGGCCAGACGGCCGAGACCGCCGTTGCCCAGAGCCGGATCCGGCTCTTCCTCTTCCATATCCTCGAGGTTCAGGTTCAGCTCCTCCAGCGCCTGCCGGATCGGCTGGCTCGCCTTCAGGTTCAGAATCATGTTGCCCATCGCGCGCCCCATCAGGAACTCCATCGAGAGATAGTAGACGATCTTCGCGTCCTGATCGACGAATCTGCGGTGGGTCTCCATCCAGTGGTCCACCACGATATCCTTAACCGCATAGGCCACCGCCTGATACTGCTGCTGGCGGCTCGCTTTATCAATCGACTTACGGCAGAGAACGCGGCAATAATTCTCCACGCTCTTCTTAAAGTCGTCCTTATTTACCTGATCAAATTGATTTGTCATACAATATATCTTCCCTTGCCAAAAATTCGAAAAACGTTGATCTTATGCGCCTGAAAGCGCTTTCGGATACCTGTACATTTAAGCAGATTTCGCCCTTTATGTCAATAATCGTTTGTGTTATAATTCATGCAGACACCACAAGGACGGTCCGCGGACACTTCCGAAGCGCCCGCGGCCGTGCACGGACAGGAGCAGTACATGTCAGAACTGGCGACTAATTTTATCATTCTCGACCTGGAGTGGAACGGCAACCCGGAAGGCAAAACCGGACAGAATGAGGCCATGCCCTTCGAGATCATCGAGATCGGCGCCGTCAAGCTAAGCAGCGCCCGCGAGATCATCGGTGAATTCCGTTCCTACATCAAACCCCAGGTCTATCCGAAGCTGCATTACAAGACCCGGGAACTCTTGGGCATCACATACAAGGACCTGAAACAGGCGAAGTCCTTCCCCGAGGTCATCGAGGAATTCTTCACCTGGTGCGGCAGAGGCTACCGCTTCTGCACCTGGGGCTCGATGGACCTGACCGAGATCCAGCGCAACCTCGCCTACTACGGGATCGCCCGGTATTTCACCAAGCCGGTCCTCTACTACAACCTCCAGCAGGTCTTCGGCAAGATCTACGACGAGCCCACGGCCCGCACCCTGGAGTACGCCGTCAACCGCCTGGAGATCCCCCAGGACCGTCCCTTCCACGACGCCCTGGACGACGCCAGATACACCGCCGAAGTCTTCCGGCGCCTCGACCTCACGCAGGTCCTGAAGAACTTCTCGGTCGATTACTACCGGCACCCCTTGACAAAGGCGGAGGAGATCTACCTCAACTACGAGGACTATTCCGAATTCATCTCCCGCGAATACAGCCGCCGGGAAGAGCTGATGCGCGCCCACAGCGTCATCACCCTGACCTGCCCGATCTGCGGCGCCCGCCTCACCCGCGAGGTCCACTGGTTCTCCGGTAACGTCAAGAACTACT
>JAFPYK010000304.1 GCA_017412265.1 Lachnospiraceae bacterium | reverse complement strand
CATCGCGCAGGCGTCGTAGAATCCATGCATGCACACCGCGCTCACATAGCCGAGCACGATATTCTGCACGCAGCCCCTGTGGTCGCCCGCCTTCGAGGCCATCTTCGCCCGCCCGTAGAAATATCCGAACAGCACCGAGAAGCCGAGGTGCCCCGGCACGGCCAGGACCGCTCTCGGAAATGCCACGCTCAGCCCATAGCTCCTCACATACTGGAGATTCTCAAACGCCGCGAAGCCCAGCGAGACAAACGCCGAATAGACGATCGCGTCAAACCGGTAGTTGAACGAAGGATGCCGCCACACCTTGCCGTGCATCAGCAGATACTTCGTCCCCTCCTCCACCGCGGCCACCACAAAGAAGGCAAGGAGGATCACATACACCGGGCTCGAAGGCGAGATCTGCGTCATGTCCAGAATCTTCTGGGCGATCACCTCCAGCACGATCGAAAGCAGGGCCGCGACCACGCCCCGAAGCACCAGCCTCCACAGCAGGTCCTTCGGCTCATGCTCCACCCCGTCCTTCCGGTAGATATAACGCATCAGAACAATGGCCGGCCCCAGCGCGGCCGCCAGAAAGATCGCAACAATCGCCAAACCGGGAAGTGCCACAAACATTATGCTTCTCCTCCGTTCCCTGCGCCGTCCGCGCAGCTCTCACTCTCATCCGCAGCCGGAAGAACCGGCATAGCAGGCATCTCCGGCGCCGCTGCCGCACGCGCTCCCAGACGCTCATTCTCCGCCGTCAGCCGGTCGATCTCCATCTGCTTCTGCTCCGCTTCCTTGCGCTCCCTCGACTCCTTCCTCTTATCCAGAATCGTGTTCCGGACCCAGAGAGCCATATCCGCCAGAATCTCAAGGAAATTCAGCGCGTAGAAGAACCATCCCAGATAAAACAGGAAATCCAGCGGCGTCCCGGCCGCCTGCGCAGCCCTGTACAGAATCACCTTCCGCGTAATACCAAAGATGTAGCCGATCCAGATAAACACCTCAAACATGATGCTTTTGCCCTTCGCTGTCCGCGACCGGTACGACTTCACCACCGAAATCGGCCACGACACACCAAAGCAGAAAATCATCAATACTTCACACAAATCCGCAAACATACAAGCCTCCCTCATCGCGCGAAAATTCCGACAATTCGCACATTTATCATATAAATGATAGCACCAACAGCCTTACAGTTCAACAAAAAAGTCTCCCTCCCCGGCTGCCCGGACATTCAAAAAGAGCCCGGGGATCCGCTCTCCCCGGGCTCTCATCCGCTCAAAACTTCCGGATCTCGTCCTCCTCCTCGTCCTCCGTGCCCTCAATGGCCCGGATCACCACAGGAAAACTGTAATCCTCCTTCACGTGCACCATGACACGCTCGCCGACCCGGCGGCCGAAGACCGCCTTGCCGATCGGCGACTCGATCGAGATCTTATTCTTCAGCGTATCGCACCGCACCGGCGTCACGATCTTATAGACCTCCGTCTCATCGTCATCTTCAAAATAGATCTCCACCCGGTTATTCATGCCGACCACGCCCTCAGCCGACGTATCGTCCACAATCTCCGCCGTCTTCAGCATCCGCTCCAGATACCGGATCCGCCCCTCATTCTGGTTCTTCGCCCTCTTCGCGGCATAATACTCAAAATTCTCGCTCAGATCCCCCTGCGCCCTGGCCTCCTTCACGGCCTCGATCAGCTCCGCGCGCAGCTCCACCTTCCGGTGATCGATCTCCGCTTCAATCCTCTCCACATCCTTCTTCGTCAGGCGATTGTACATCTCTCCACCTCCGCACTCAGAAATAAAACGAAAGACCATCACATCTCTGTGATAGTCTTCCAATGCCGGCGACCGGGGTCGAACCGGTATGAGGGTTTAATCTCGCAGGATTTTAAGTCCTGTGCGTCTGCCAATTCCGCCACGCCGGCATACCATATAGATTGTGAAAGAACCGTAGGTTCTCTCGACCTCGCCCGAAGGGCGACGGTCAACGTAAGTGGTGTGAGAACCGAAGGTTCTCTCGGACTTGCGCTTCGCGCAATGTCTCGACCTCGCCCGATGGGCGACGGTCAACGACCCAGAGGGGACTCGAACCCCTGGCCTCCGCCGTGACAGGGCGGCGCTCTAACCAACTGAGCCACTGGGCCAAAAAGCTGATGAAAAAAATGTCCCTGTACGGGAATGGACCTTCAGGGACTTGAACCCGGGACCGTCCGGTTATGAGCCGGATGCTCTAACCAACTGAGCTAAAGGTCCATGT
>JAFPYK010000303.1 GCA_017412265.1 Lachnospiraceae bacterium | reverse complement strand
GTGGCCCTGACCGATCTGGAAGTGGGCACGATGGAAGCGATCCGTATCGCGCAGATGGGTGATTCCGACGCGATCCGCATGGGCGAGATGGTCATCGCCATCGGCAACGCGCTGGGCTACGGCCAGTCGGTGACCGTAGGCTATGTGAGCGCGAAGGACCGGAAGGTGGAGTCGGACAAGGGCACGTCCCTGGCGCTGATCCAGACGGACGCGGCGATCAATCCGGGCAATTCCGGCGGTGCGCTGCTCAACCTCAAGGGCGAGGTGATCGGCATCAATTCGGTGAAATATGTCGAGGAGAGCGTGGAAGGCATGGGATTTGCGATCCCGATCACCACCGCGTCCCCGATCATCGAGGACCTGAAGAGCCGGGAGATCCTCTCCGAGGAGGAGAAGGGCTATATCGGCATCGTCGGTGAGAATATCACGGACCAGATCGCGAGAGCTTATCATATGCCGATGGGCATTTATGTATATTCGGTCACGGAGAACGGACCGGCCGAGCAGGCAGGCCTGGTGATCGGCGACATCATCTTCAAGGTCAACGACAAGACGGTCTCGTCGATGGATGAGCTGAAGGAGAAGGTGAATTCCTACCGGGCGGGAGAGACCGTGGAGGTCTCTTATTACCGGAACATCGGAGGAAACTATGAGGAGAATACGGTTTCGATCACTTTGACGAAGGCTTCGGACCTGAAGGTCCCTGAGAATTGATTCGCCGCGGATTCTGTGATATGATCGAACTTGAGCCGGGAATGCACGATGGCTTCCCGGCTCATTTCCCATCAGGGCGCGAGGGGAGCCCGCGGGAACCGTACCAAGACAGAGGAGTGAAAGATGAGTAATCAGGATAAAGTGGATACTTCTTCGGACGTTTGCATCGTCTGCCACAGAAGGCGGGACGAGGTGGATAAGATGTTCCACCTGACGCCGACCATGTGCATCTGCGGCGACTGCATGCAGAAGAATTTTGATATGGTGAACCAGAACAATCCCTACGGGGCGATCGACCTGTCGCAGATGGACCCGGAGCTGATCCGGGAAGTGATGGGGATGTTCAACGGCGGTTCGCAGCCGAAGAAGGAAGAGAAGAAGAAGGCGAAGAAAGCCCCGGCTGTGAAGGAGGGCGAGGAGGCTTATCCGACGCTCGATCCGAAGCATCTGCCGGCACCGCACCGGATCAAGGTGGAGCTGGATGCGTACGTGATCGGGCAGGAGACGGCCAAGAAGAAGCTGTCGGTCGCGGTGTACAACCACTATAAGCGGGTCGCTTCGGGGGTTACGGACATCGAGATCGATAAGTCAAATATGCTGATGATCGGCCCGACCGGTGTGGGCAAGACGTATCTCGTGAAGACGCTGGCGAGGATCCTGCAGGTGCCGCTGGCGATCACGGACGCGACGTCCCTGACGGAGGCCGGCTACATCGGCGACGACGTGGAGACGGTGGTCGCGAAGCTTCTGATGAATGCGGACGGCGACGTCGAGAAGGCGGAGCGGGGCATCATCTTCATCGATGAGATTGATAAGATCGCGAAGAAGGACAACGCGCACAGCCGCGACGTGAGCGGAGAGTCGGTGCAGCAGTCGCTGCTGAAGCTCCTGGAGGGGAGCGAGGTGGAGGTGCCGGTGGACGGCCTGACGCGCAACCCGATGATGCGCACCACGACCGTGGATACGACGAATATCCTGTTTATCTGCGGCGGGGCCTTCCCGGACCTTGACAAGATCATCAAGGAGCGGCTGACGAAGCACGCCTCGATCGGCTTCGGCTCGGACCTGAAGGACCAGTTTGACCAGGATCGTGACCTGCTCTCGAAGGTGACGACCGAGGATCTTCGCAAGTTCGGCATGATTCCGGAGTTTCTGGGACGGCTTCCGGTCATCTGCAGCTTAAAGCCGCTGACGAAGGAGATGTATATCCAGATTCTGTCAGAGCCGCGCAACGCGATCTTAAAACAGTATGAGATGCTGCTCGCGCTCGACGAGGTGAAGCTGGTCTTCGACGAGAGTGCTCTGGAGGCGATTGCCGAGGAGGCGATGAAGCGTGATACGGGCGCACGTGCGCTGCGGGCGATCATTGAGGAGTTCATGCTGGATATCATGTATGAGATCCCGAAGGATGACGCGATCGGCACGGTGACGATCACGGGCGATTATATCCGGGGAACCGGGGCGCCGCTGATCCAGATGCGGGGCGTCAATTGAGAATACGGTAAATGTGCCGGGAGGCCGGCAGGGGCTTGGAAAGGAAGAAGAACGATGATTTCTGAGAAAATGAAGGGGTTTGTACAGAACAATTCGGTGATCCGTGCGATGTTTGAAGAGGGCAGGATCATGGCCGCGAAGTTCGGCGAGGAGAATGTCTATGATTTCAGCCTGGGCAATCCAAGTGTGGAGCCGCCGAAGGAG
>JAFPYK010000302.1 GCA_017412265.1 Lachnospiraceae bacterium | reverse complement strand
TATTCTGCCGAGTCGGCGAGCTTCCGGAAATCATCGGGGAGGTTCACGGCGGCGATCACCGGGACGTGTTCCTCGATGTCGGACATCATGTTGGAGACCATCATGCCCATCAGGCCGTAGATCATGACCATCATGACGGCGGGCAGGATGAAAAGGCTGAAGACGAGCTTGCGGTCCTTGAAGACGCGGTCAAGCTCTTTTTTCATTACTACGCGCAGGCTTCTCATGCGTGCACACCTCCCATCATTTCTTCGACGTGGTGTTCGGAGTAGAGGCGGAAGAACGCGTCTTCCAGGTCGTCGGTGCCGGTGGAGGCGAGGATCTCGGGCAGGGTGCCTTCGCAGACCTTGCTTCCGTCGATGATGATGCCGATGCGGTCGCAGAGCTTCTCGGCCTCGGACATGATGTGGGTGGAAATGACGATGCATTTGCCCTGGTCGCGGAGGTGCTTTAAGTAGTCGGTGACGCCGCGGGCGGTGATGATGTCGAGGCCGCTGGTGGGCTCGTCGAAGATGATGACCTCGGGGTCGTGGACGAGGCTGACCGCGATGGCGGCTTTCTGCTTCATGCCGGTGGAGAGCTCATCGACCTTCTTGTCGGCGAATTCGTGGATGCCGAAGTAGGTGAAGAGGTCGTTCTTGCGGCGCTCGATGTCTGCGTCGTTCATCCCGTGGAGCTGTCCGAAGAAGCGGATCAGGTAGGCGGGGGTGAACTGGGGATCGAGCTTGATGTCGTTGGTGAGGAAGCCGATCTGGCGGCGGACGCCGGCGGATTCGTGCACGGTGTCGCAGCCGCCCACGCTGACCTCGCCTTCGGTGGGCTTGAGGAGCGTGGCGATGCAGCGCAGGGTGGTTGTCTTGCCGGCGCCGTTGGGGCCTAAGAGGCCGTAGATCTCGCCGGGCTGAATCGATACGGAGAGGTCGCGGACGGCGACCTTGGTATTGTCTTTGGTCTTCTGCTCGAGCATCTGTTTCTTGTTGAGCTTGTAGACCTTGGTCAGGTGTTGAATTTCAATCATAGGTTGTCCTTCCCGGAGGGCGCGGCCGGTGCGGCGGCGTGCTCCGTTTCTGTTGGTTCTGTAACGTAATTGACAATATTATAACAGATAATCGGATGCCTGCAAGCGGGGGCGATTCTTTTTCGGAAATCGCTGACGGATTTCTTGCGTATTCTCGGGAAAGGTATACAATAGAAGTATGAAAGAATGGGGGTAACGTATGAAATCGTTGCTTGGCGGTGACCGGGCCACCGTAAATGAGGCCTGGAGGATGGCCTGGCCGGCCATCGTGGAATCGTTTTTCGTCGCATTTGCGGGACTGGTGGATTCGCTGATGGTGAGTTCGCTGGGGTCGTATGCCGTGGCGGCGGTCGGGCTTACGGCGCAGCCGAAGTTTATCGGGCTGGCGGTGTTTATGGCCATGAATGTGTCGATCTCGGCGCTGGTTGCCCGGAGGCGCGGCGAGGGCCGGAGAAGAGAGGCGAACCAGCTGATGCTCACGGCCTTGATCTTCATCGTGATCACGGCCGTGATCCTGGGGCTGGTTTTTGTGCTGCTGGCGGATCCGATGATGCGCTGGTGCGGGTCGGAGCCGGAGACGCATGACGCGGCGGTGCTGTATTTCCGCATCATTATGGGCGGGATGATCTTCAACTGTGTGCAGATGGGTATTAATTCGGCCCAGCGCGGGTCGGGCAATACGAGGATCACGATGGTGACTAACGTCACGTCGAACACGGTGAATATCATCTTCAATTATCTGCTGATCAACGGACATTTCGGATTCCCGGCGTGGGGCGTGATGGGCGCCGCGATCGCGACGGTGCTCGGCACGGTGGTTTCGTCGGTGATGAGTGTGGTCTCCGTGCTGAAGCCGGATATCTTCGTGAGTATTCCTTATATCCTGAAGGAGAAGATCCGGCCGGCGGGGCAGGCACTGCGGCAGATGATCCTGATCGGCTACGGTGTCTTCCTTGAGCAGATCCTGATGAGGATCGGCTTCCTGATGACCGCGCTGATGGCGGCCCGGCAGGGGACGGACGCGATGGCCGCGCATCAGGTGGGCATGAATATCATGGGCCTGTCGTTCTCGTTCGGGGACGGCCTGCAGGCGGCTTCGGTGGCGCTGATCGGGCGGAGCCTCGGGCAGGGGAAGAGGGATCTCGCGAAGGCGTTCGCGACGACCTGCCGGCGGATGGGCACGGTGATCTCGGTGACGCTGGCGCTCCTGTATTATTTCGGGGCGGAGCTGCTGATGCGGATGTTCTTCCGGGAGGAGCATATCGTGCTGATCGGGATCGGCATCATGCGGGTGATTATATTTGTCGTGCTCTTCCAGATTCACCAGGTGATCTATATGGGGTGCCTGCGGGGCGCGGGAGATACGACGTATACCGCGATCGCTTCGGCGGTCAGCGTGACGGTGGTCCGTACGGGCGTCTCTTATCTGGGAGGCTATGTGCTGGGCCTGGGAATCGTGGGCATCTGGCTGGGCATCCTGGCGGACCAGATCGCGCGGTACCTGTTCTCGTCGCTGCGCTTCCGGCAGGGGAAATGGGTGGACATCCATATCTGAGACGCGGGGCGCGGCACATGTGTGAAGAGCGGCTTCGGTCCCTTCGGGCCGGGGCCGTTTTTGCGGGGGCGGGGCACTCATTTGCGGGTGTGCCTTGATTTTCCGTGCGGAATGGTGTAATCTAAGAACATCTTTCCGAGAGGAGTTTGATGAGATGAAGAATTGGAAGAGAGTTCTGGCGCTGGTGCTGGCGCTTTGTATGATTTTCGGCCTGACGGCGTGTATGCGCGGGGCTACGCAGGAGGAGACGACGACGCTGATGGTGGCGAACCCGGTGAAGGAGTTTGACACGCTGGAGGCAGCGGTGGCGGATTCCGGAACGGCTCTGAACGTGACGATGGCGATCGATGCGCAGCCGTCCGGCTATGCGACGATCGGGCAGATCGTGGAGATCACTTACGGTGACGGAGCGGTTGTCGTGCGCAAGGCTCCGGGCAACGAGGACGTGAGCGGGGATTACAACACTTACGCGGTGACGAAGCAGTTGGATGTGAACGGGAAGTATGTGACCGTGAAGGGCCCGGCGGAGGGCGCGTGGAACCAGATCCTGTGGCTCGGCGAGGACGTGACCTATTCGGTATATGTGAAGGAAGCGGTGAATGACGAGGCTGTGGCTGCCTGGGTCGCTTCGGTGAAGTGATAGTTTGAGAGAGTGCGAGAGGCTGTGAAGAACGAGAGACGTTTTTCACGGCCTCATTTTTGCGTAAGAGAGGGCGTTGACGAAGCAAACTTAGAGGGTTACAATACAGGGCAGAAATCGAACGCCTGTGATAAGGAGTTTCGGTAGATACAAGGAGGGGAAAGAAATGACTATCTGGCTGATTGTCTTATTTCTCGCCATTCTGGCTCTGTGCTATGTCTTCTTCAACTATCTGCGGATTAAGCGGATGAAGGAGGGCACGGAGGAGATGGCGGAGCTCGCGGGCATCATCCGCTCGGGAGCGAACACATTTATGATCACGGAGTACAAGAGCATCCTGATCGTGCTTGCGGTTGTGGCTGTGATCTTCACGCTTTTTATCGAGAAGACTTCGGGGCTGAGCTTCCTGCTCGGCGGCCTGATGTCGAGCGCGGTCTGCATCCTGGGCATGAAGAGCGCCACGTATGCAAATGTGCGCACGACTAACAAGGCGAGGGAGAGCCTGTCCATCGGCGAGACCGTGAAGGTCGCGCTCTGCGGCGGAAGCATCTCGGGCCTTGCGGTGCAGGCCTGCGGTATGCTGGGCCTGGTGCTGATTCTCATCATCCAGGGCGGCGTGGACCACACCAGCGTCTCGAACGGGCTGATCCCGCTGGGGAGCCTGGCCTGCAATCCGACGGTGATGCGCATCTCTACGTATTCGCTGGGCTGCTCGATCGTCGCGATGTTCAACCGTGTGGCGGGCGGCAACTATACGAAGGCAGCGGATATCTCTTCGGATATCCTGGGCAAGATCCGGCATGACCTGCCGGAGGATGACAGCCGTGTCCCGAATACCATCGCGGATTTCATCGGCGACAACGTCAATGACATCGCGGGCAACTGCTCGGACCTGCTGGAGAGCTTTGTGGCGACGATGGCTGCCTCGCTGATGATTGCGGTCACGCTGTATCAGACGCACGGTGTGCGGGATGAGATCACGGACGCGACCTTCGGCGCGACGGTGCATTTCCCGATCCTGCTGGCGGCGTGCGGACTGGTGGGCTGCCTGATCGGCCTCGGCTATGCGAACCTGAAGAAAATGGGGGACAATCCTTCGAGAGAGCTGGATCTTTCGACCTGGATCTCGGCGGGATTTACTGTGGTCTTCGGCGGCGTGGCCTGCTATCTGACCTTTGGGCCTCTGGCGGCTGCGGGCAATCTCTACGATGACTTTATCCTGGGCTGGGCGTCTCCGTGGATCTCCGCGGTGATGGGCATCATCTCCGGCATCGCGATCGGTATCATCACCGAGTATTACACCAGCACGGATCACAAGCCGACCAGGATCCTGGCGGAGATCTGTGAAGAGGGCGAGGCATTTGTCGTGACCAAGGGCGACGCGATCGGTTCGCGGTCCTGCCTGCCTCCGGTCCTGATCATCGCTCTGGCGCTTCTGATCTCGGGCAAGGTCTGCGGCACCTACGGTATCGCGATCTCTGCGCTCGGCATGCTGGCATTTGTCGGCGCGACGGTTTCGATCGATGCGTTCGGACCGATCGCGGATAACGCGGGCGGCCTGGCGGAGTCCTGTCATCTGGATCCGGAGGTCCGCAAGATCACCGATAAGCTGGACGCGGTGGGCAACACGACCGCAGCCATCGGCAAGGGCTTCGCGATCGGTTCCGCTGCATTTGCGACGGTGTCCCTGATCGTGGCTTATGTGGGCAACTATACGACGATCGGGCAGGAGCTGACGCTGAACTTCGCGTCCTTCTTCGTGGTCGCCGGCGGTATCCTGGGCGGCGCGCTGGTCGAGTATTTCTGCGCGATGCTGACGGATAACACGATTGACTCCGCGAAGATCATGGCGGACGAGGGCGACAAGATGATGTCCATCCCGGGCGTCCTGGAGGGCAAGGTCAAGCCGGATTACAACAAGATGATCCGTCTGGCGACGCAGGAGGCGATCCGCAAGATGGTCTTCCCGTCCGTGCTGGCTCTGCTGATCCCGGTCGTTGGCGGCATCCTCTTCGGCGTGCAGTTCGTGGGCGGCATCCTGGTCGGCGCGACGATCGTGGCGATCCCGAGAGCGATCTTCATGGGCAACTCCGGCGGTGCCTTCGACAACGCGAAGAAGTACATCGAGGGCGAGAATATCCCGGGGCAGGGCAAGGGCTCTGCGGCGCATAAGGCGGCGGTCACCGGCGATACGATCGGTGATACCAGAAAGGACGTCGTCGGCGTGGCGCTGGATATCTTCATCAAGCTGATGAGCACGGTGGCCAATACGCTGGCGCCGATCCTGAAGAATATTGCGCTGATTAAGTAAATACGAGCTTTCGCTCACAAATGAAAAGAAAGAACATTTTCTCACAGTCTCAACGCGAACTGCCGGAAAATGTTCTTTCTTTTTGTTTTGTCGAAGAGGGAAACCGGTGGCGCGACATCATTTTCGAATCTTCAAAGTCAGCCCGTCATATCTGTGGCCGCGAACCTCTCGGGCGCCCGCGTCTCTGCCGCATTCTGCAAAACCGAGCTGTTCGGCACAGCGGAGCATGCGGGCATTGCCCGACCAGGTTTGTGTGTAAAGCTCGTTCACACCGTTCTCAAAGTTATAGTTGATAAATGCACGGAGGGCGCCGGTCCCGAGGCCTCTGCCACACAGATCCGGTTCACAGATGTCTATGCCGACGGCGCGATAGACCGTCGGACCGTCCTGCATTGCCCCAACCCATTCGTAGTTTTCGTCAATGCAGTAGGAGCTGACCCAGCCAATGTGTCTGCCGTTCCATTCGATCTCAAACTTCCACCGTTGAACGTCATCGGGGAAATCCTTCACAGAGTTATAGTAGTCCGTCCAGGCTTTACGCTCGGCTTCTTCGCAGGTATCCGCAATTTCCCAGGGAGCGTCCCAGCTCTCCCATT
>JAFPYK010000301.1 GCA_017412265.1 Lachnospiraceae bacterium | reverse complement strand
GGCAGAGCTTAAGCTCCTCCGTGATATCCGCCTTCTCATATCCCGGAGCGGAGGGGATCGCGATCCACTGAACCATGGTGGCGGACAGCTTGTCCCCAAGTCCGATCAGCGTCTCGGGAAAGGACACAAAGGCCGCCGCGACCGGCACCGGCTCCTCCTCCATCGCTCCGATCAGGAAGGATTTCGAGCGGATGGTGTTGTAGTACCCTGTCTCATGGATTCCGTAGCGGCCGGCTCTCCCCGCGATCTGCTTCACCTCCGGAGGAGTGAGCTCCCGCCGCTCCGTCCCGTCGAATTTCTCGGTCTGCAGGAAGACCACCCGCCGGATCGGCAGGTTAAGCCCCATTCCGATGGCGTCCGTCGCAACCACCACGCCGGACCGGCCGGAGGCAAAATCCTCCGCCTGCTTGTGCCGGACGTCGTAGGGGAGTGCTCCGTAGATCACGCTGCAGCTGATCCTCCGGCTCTCCTGGAGGATCGCCGCGACAGCGTGAACGTCCTTCCTGGAGAACACGATCAGCGCATCTCCCGGCTCCACGCTCTTCGGGAAGGAATAGCTGTGCGTGTCCGCGACCAGCGGCGTCATTCTCTCGTGCCGCACCGTGCGGTATTCATCCCCGCAGTCCCGGATCAGCCGGACTACACACTCCTCAGCCTCCGGGGCGAGGCACACGTGAACCTCCTTCGCAAGCACGCCGAGAATCGCCGCGGTCCATGCGCCTCCCCGCTGGCGGTCGCTCACCATCTGGGCCTCGTCGATCACCGCGACGTCATAATAGGTCTCCGGAGGAAGCATCTCCACCGTGGACGCCCTGTAGCAGGCGCCCTCCACGTAGATCTCCTCCTCACCGGTTACCAGGTCGCAGGGATAGCCGTCCCGGTTCAGCCGGTCGTACTGCTCGTAGGCGAGAAGCCTCAGAGGCCCCAGGTAAATGCCGTTTCCGGCCGCTCTTGCCGCCTCCATCGCCTCGTGAGTTTTACCCGAATTGGTTGGTCCGATGTGAAGCACAAAACGGCGGTGCAGCTCCCTTGCCGCCGGGTAGAGATCGGGGATCCGGTCAGGCATCCTGTCGAGGATGTTCTTCCTCAGTATTCTCCTCGCCCTGGCCGTCCTGTCGATTTCGGTATGCGGGGCATAGTCCCGCGGCTTTCTGCGCCGGTAGTGGTTCTTCTTCATATGAAATATGATATCATGATTGGGCTTATAATGCCGCGATGCGGTGATTTCACTTATGACCGGAAAGCAGGGCATAACGCCCGCTCTCCGGAAACCGGCCGGATCCGGCCGGGAAAGGATTATGCCATGATGAAAAAACTCACATTAACTGCTGTATTTCTCCTTATTGCCGCGTTCGTGCTGACAGGCTGCGGCAGGGACGCCTTCACGGCGGAGAACTACGGGGAGAACAGCATTACTTTTCACGGGAAGGGCGCGGCGAAGAAAAGTCTTGTCGTCACGGGGTCGCTCACCGTGGAGGAAAACGACAAAATCGTCATCGAATCGGCGATGGAGAAGGGACAGCTCCGGATAAAGCTGGTCACCTTCGCCGCACAGGATGATATCAATGCCAGTCTCGAGGATATCCAGAGCGTCACCTCGGACGACGCGGCAGTGCTGGACGAGATCGCCGAAGGCAGCGGCACCGGCGAGTATACCGTCGATCCGGGCACCTATTACGTCTCCGCGGAGGTTCTGAAAAAGATGACCGGCGACGTAACCGTGCGCGTGGAATAAGGGCGGAGACGGCTCCTCGCTCTGCTGCCCGGTTATCCGGACGGGGC
>JAFPYK010000300.1 GCA_017412265.1 Lachnospiraceae bacterium | reverse complement strand
TTTCGCCTCCGCGGTGATCCTGGCGGAGATGATCCGCGAAGCCAACCGCTATGACGGCCGGGAGATCGGCGAAGCCGAGATCGCGAGCATCCTTCACGAAACCGCACAGAATGTGAAGAAGGTCATCCCGGTCTTCTCGATCGCGCGGATTGAGAAGAACATCTCCGAGATCTACACGACCGTGAAGCAGATCGCCTACCGCGAGGAAGTCACCACCGATGTCCATTACATGAGCCTCGGCGAGTACGCGGAGTACATGAACGCGCCGCACCGCATGGACGTGATGGTGAGCGCGATGACGAAGGACGGCCGCTGGCACTGCAACCAGAAGTGCGTGCACTGCTACGCGGCAGGCCAGACTCTCTCCGACGAGGAAGAACTGTCCACCGAGGACTGGAAGAAGATTCTGGACAAATGCCGGGAAATCGGCATCCCGCAGGTGACCTTCACCGGAGGCGAGCCGACGATGCGCGAGGATCTCTTTGAGCTGATCCGGCACGCTCGCTGGTTCATTTCCCGCCTGAACACCAACGGGATCAAGCTGACCGAGGACTACTGCCGCAGGCTTCACGAGGCAGAGCTTGACAGCGTTCAGATCACGTTCTACTCTTCCGTTCCCGAGATTCACAACCAGCTGGTCGGCGCCGCGCAGTATGAGAACACGGTGAAGGGCATCGATAACGCCCTGGCCGAGCGTCTCTCCGTCAGCATCAACACGCCTCTGTGCACCCTGAACCGGGACTACATCAAGACGCTCGAGTTCCTGCACGAGAAGGGCGTCCTCTACGTCACCTGCTCCGGCCTCATCACGACCGGCAACGCGGCAGGAGAAGCCTCGGAGCGCCTGCAGCTCACCTCAGAGGAGCTGGAAGCCATTCTCCGCGAGGCCGTCGCCTACTGTCACGCCAACGGCATGGAGATCGCATTTACCTCCCCCGGCTGGATCTCTCAGGATGTCTTCGACGAGCTGAACATCCCTTCCCCGTCCTGCGGCGCCTGCCTCTCCAACATGGCAGTCACCCCGGGCGGCAACGTTGTTCCCTGCCAGAGCTGGCTCTCCGATCCGCCGCTCGGCAATCTGCTGGCCGATGACTGGTCCTCCATCTGGAACAGCGAAGCCTGTGTCAGATGCAGAGACTACTCCGCCGAGATGACCGGCGAGTGTCCGTTAAGGAGGTATTGCAGATGAACCGAAGACTGTACAGACCCTGGCTGCTTCTGCTTCTGTCCGCAGCGCTCCTGCTGACCCTTCTGCCCCGCGGCGCGAGGGTTCAGGCCGCTCCAACCGACGAGATTATCAATTTCACCGTCACAGTGGACGTCAACGACGACGCCTCCCTTCAGATGCTCTACCACATCGACTGGAAGGTCCTCTACGACGGCGGCGGCTCCGAGAAGCTCGAGTGGATCAACCTCGGCGTCCCGAACCGGTATCACGAGGACATCAAGCCCGTCAGCAGCACGGTAGATTACATCGAGGACTTCGGCAATGAGCTCCACATCTACCTGGACCGCGGCTACGGCAAGGACGAGGTTGTGAGCGTCGAGTTCTCGATGACGCAGGACCACATGTACCAGATCGACCGCTTCGTCGAGGGTGAGACCGTCTACACCTTCACCCCGGCCTGGTTTGACGATTTCTCGGTCGACGAGCTCGTCATCCGCTGGAACGCGGAACAGGCTGGCGCCTGGCAGCCCGACTGCCAGCAGGAGGACGGCTATCTCATCTTCCGCGAGAGCCTCTCTCCCGGCGGGCAGTTCACGATGAGCGTCGTCTATCCGAATGACACCTTCGGCTTCTCGCCTGACCGCCAGGCATCCTCCGGCGGCGACGAGTACGAGACCGAGACGGACTGGGATCCCTACGAGCCGGATCACGGCTCCGGCCTCTCGGATCTCTTTGAGATTCTCCTGGGGCTCGCCTTCCTCTTCCTGCTCATCGGCATCCCGATCATCCTGGTCGTGAAGTTCTTCAAATGGATCTTCTCCGGCGTCGGCTTCGGCTCCGAGAAACAGACCGAGAAGAAGATCAAGCGCACGAAGATCGAGTACTACGCCAACTGCCCCAGCTGCGGCGCCGTCCGCGAGGAAGGCAAGGACACCTGTCCTTACTGTGACCGCAGCATGATCAAAAGCGAAGAGGTCGTGGAAGAGAGCCAGATCGAGAAGCCCGAGAGATATACCAAGAACGGAACCTACCGCTACGGCGACTCCCCGAACACCTACATTCATGTGAATGTCATCAATGTCCCGGTCAGCCGCCCGCACTCCGGAGGAGGATCTCACCGTCCTCCGCGCTCCGGCGGTTCCTCGCACCACTCTTCCTGTGCTTCCTCCTGTGCATGCGCATCTTCCTGCGCCTGCGTCTCCTCCTGCACCTGCGCCTGTGCATGCGCCTCCTCCGGCCGCGCCGGATGCTCCGCGAAGGATTTCTTCAAGGAGGACATCCATGAAGGCCGCGTGAGAATCGAGAGCAAGAGGGATCACAACAGCTGAGAATCGAATCTGTGACACAACAAAGGCCCGGCAGCCGAAGCTGCCGGGCCTTAATTCGTTTCTCCGAACATCCGGAACTGATCAATCCTCCCAGGTATCGGGAGCCCCGGTTCCCTTGCCGAGGTACTTCGCATCGGGATCGAGAAGCCATGCCTGCGCAGGCACGTCGGTCGGCGTCCCGTAAGGATCCCCGTCGAGGTGGCGGATCACCCACAGATACCACATCGCGTAGCCGGGCGCCGCAGCCTGTCCGTGCTGCTCGCCTGCCACCATGAAGGTCGCATCGTTATTCTCGACACGGTAGACATCCATGCCCACCTCTGCATGCGCATAGCCGGTCTCCGGGAACTTGTAATAATAGATCTCGGGCTGGTTGTGGAAATGCGGCGGATAGCCGGCCCATTTGCCGGGACGGTTGATGACCTCGCCCACCACCAGGTTGGACCACGGCGCGTTTCTCTTGTCAAACGTCGTGCGGACGAAACGGTTCGCGCAGCCGTCCAGAATGTCATGCAGCCGCTCCTCGTCCGGCGTATCGGAAGGCACATAGAGTCTCGCGTCGAACTTCGTATCGTTATCCGTTCTCATCACGCAGATCTCGGTCGCATCCGCGACACCGGTAAACTTCACATGGCTCCCGCACGGGACATGAAGCACATAATTCTGCTTTTTCCAGACACTGTCTCTGTGGATCGTCTCGCACTTGTCGTCCCACTCGACCTTCACGGTACCGAACATCAGCAGGTACGCACACTCATTGGCCCCGGACTCCTCTTCCCAGACCTGTCCCTCGGCCAGGCGAAGCACGCCGAAATCCATCAGCATATCCGCATGGGCACCGCCCATCTCCGTGATCGTGGTATACCCGAAAGGCAACTCGTTGGGGTTCTTCATATAATGGCTGCAGCTCTCACTCATGGAACAATCCTCCTGAAAATGGTGATAATAATCTCAACACAAAAATTATAACGCGTCCACTTTCCCCGTTCAAGCATTGTTTTGGGAAAATACGCAGCCGCAGAAATTCTGGCGGTACAGATCATGCTCCTTAGACAGCTCGATCGACCGCTGGTACCCTCCGCGCTTCTTAAAATCCGAGGGCAGCCAGCGGATCCCGGCCGCCTCGCACAGCTCCTCACCGATCGAATTCAGCCTCTCTGCGTCCTTGAGCGGGCTGATCGTAAGCGTGGTGGTCACATAGTCGAATCCCAGCTTCTTCGCGGTCTCCACGGCCTCAGAGAGGCGCAGGCGGAAGCAGACGGTGCACCGCGCGCCGCCCTCCGGCTCCTTCTCAAGCCCCCGGACCGCCTCGTAGAACCTCTCCGGCTCATACGGCCCCGTCATCACCCGGACCGGGTTGGCAAATGTCATCTCCGACACCAGCCGCTCAAGCTCCTGCACGCGGTGTTCATACTCCTCCGCCGGCGAGATGTTCGGATTGTAATAATACACCGTGATCTCAAAATACTTGCTCAGATACTCCAGGCAGTAGCTCGAACAAGGCGCGCAGCACGCGTGAAGAAACAGCCGTGGCACCTTCCCCTCCTGCTTCTCGATCACCTGTTCCAGCTCTTTTTGATAATTCCTCCGGTTCATCGATGAAACTCCTCCAGCAGCTCTGCCAGCCTCTCCGCGGGCAGCTGTCCCGGCGCGGATGCCTCTCCCGCGCTTGCAAATGTCACGGCGGACCCGAAGGTCTCCGCGAAGATCCGGCTGGGCACGCCCATTTCCCCCATCGAGATCACGATCCGCGGAACCGACAGGAATCCCTCGGCCTGCGCGCTCACCTTAAGAAGCACGGCCACATCCGCCGGCTCCCGTGGCGTCACCGCAAGCTTCACGACGTCGCCTCCGGCCGCCTCCATCGCGCGCAGCTTCTCCGCGAGCACTTCCTCTGCACCGGTCCTCTCCGTGTCATGATAAGAAACGATGCTCACCGCGGCGCACCGCTTCGCCTCTCTGAGGATCTCCCCGCGCACCGCTTCCCTGCCGTACTCTACGTCCACCAGGCCCGCGAACCCGCTCCGAAGCACCTCACGGTACAGCGCGCCGAACGCCTCATCCGACAGTTCTGCATATCCGCCCTCCTTCGGGCTCCGGCAGGTAAAAAGCATCGGAATGCCCCTCTCGCGAAGGACTCCCTGAAGCAGCCTTCCGGTCTCGCAGACCGCTGCCGCATCCGGGATCTCCTCATCATAATCCGCCCGCCACTCGGCCATCTGCGTGCAGGCAGGAAGTCCGGCCGCCTGCGCAAGGATCTGTGCCCGGTTCCTCCCGGTCAGCGGCACACAGAGCACCGGCCTCCCCGCGCCCAGGGTCAGGCCTCCGACATTCACCACATTGCTCATGGCTTCTCCTCATAGCTGATCCGGAGCTTCTGGTCCACCCTCCCGTACAGGAAGGTCACCTCCGGGTGCCTCAGCCGGCAGTTCCTGCA
>JAFPYK010000299.1 GCA_017412265.1 Lachnospiraceae bacterium | reverse complement strand
ACGCCCAGCTCCTGCAGCGTCTGATACGTGTCAAACTCCGGATTGGCCCGGAAGGAGCCAGCCGCTGCCTTCACCGCGCGCTCCTCTGCCGGTGTGTAGGCATGCAGCGCATGCTGGATCTTATTGCCCAGCTGTGCCAGGATCTCATCTGGCACATCCTTCGGGCTCTGCGTGATAAAATAAATACCCACGCCCTTGGAGCGGATCAGCTTCACGACCTGCTCGATCTTCTCCTTCAGAGCCTTGGAGATATTCTTAAAGAGCAGGTGCGCCTCATCGAAGAAGAACACCATCCGCGGCTTGTCGGGATCGCCGACCTCCGGCAGGATGTCGAAGAGCTCCGAGAGCATCCACAGCAGGAAGGTCGAATACATCGACGTGTCCTTCACCAGCTCCGTGCTGTCCAGGATATTGATGATGCCTCTGCCGTCGGAGGACGTCGCGAACCAGTCTGAGATCGCAAGCGCGGGCTCCGCGAAGAACTGCTCGCCCCCGGCCGCCTCCAGAGCCACCACATTGCGGATAATCGCGCCGAGCGACTGCTTGGACATATTGCCGTACTGCAGAGAATACTCCGACGCATGCTCGCTCACATAAGTCAGCATCGCCCGAAGATCCTTCGTATCGATCAGCAGCAGCTTCTCATCATCTGCGATCTTAAACACGATCGTCATGATATCCGACTGCGTCTGGTTCAGGTCCATCAGCTTCGAGAGAAGGACCGGCCCCATCTCGCTGATGGTCGTGCGCGTCGGGATTCCCGTCCTGCCGTAGATATCCCAGAAAGCCGTCGGATACGAACGGTAGGCAAACCCGCATTCCGCCAGTCCGAACCTGCGGATGCGGTTCTGCAGATTCTCGGTATCCTCTCCCGGCCGGATCATACCCGCGAGATCACCCTTGATATCCGCAAGGAACACCGGCACGCCCGCGTCGGAAAATGACTCCGCGAGCACCTTCAGTGTCGTCGTCTTGCCGGTACCGGTCGCACCGGCGATCAGCCCGTGGCGGTTGGCCATCTTCGGCTCGATGAAGATCTTGTTCTCTCCTGCGCATCCGATCCAGATCTTATCCTGATATAACATCTCTGCTCTCCTTCTTGATCGTAAAACCTTCCCTTAATCGTTCTCCGGCTCCGCCGCCGGAGCTCCCTCTTCCTCTACCACGCGGAAGCCTCCGTCCAGTTCAAACCAGAACGTGACGCCGTCCTCGCGGTTGTATACTCCGTAATCCTGATGAAGCCCGTCCATGACCGCACGCACGATCGACAGCCCGATTCCGCTGCCTCCGTACTCCCTGGTGCGGGCCTTATCCACCTTGTAGAACTTATCCCAGATCTTCTCCTGCTCTTCCTCCGGGATCTGCTCTCCGGTATTGCTCACACTCACACGGACCAGGTTCTGCCTCTGCTCGACCTGAATCTCGATCCGCCTCTCACCGTCCAGATGGTTCACGGCGTTGGTCAGGTAATTGGTAAATACCTCCTCCACCATGAATTCATCCGCCCAGACCATCACCGGCTCTGCCGGCTCAAACACCACATGGGCATCCTTCTGTCTCAGCAGCAGCTTCTTGGCATTCAAGATCGACCGGATCAGGGCGGTGATATCGAACCTTGCGAATTCGATCTGTGACTGGCCGAATTCCATCTCATTTAACGTGATGAGCTTCTTCACCATCTCATTCATCTTGCCCGACTCGT
>JAFPYK010000298.1 GCA_017412265.1 Lachnospiraceae bacterium | reverse complement strand
TTTTTCTTCGGAAAACCTGGTCATAAGCAAGTGAAATGCCGGATGCGTTTCACTTGCTATGACAAGGCGACTCCCGGACTAGCACGACCCCGAAAGCATCATGTGCTTTTCGACGAGCCGTCCCCAGGCGAGGAGAAAAGACATGATGCCCTTACTGGCGCAGATTCACGGCCAGCATATTCAGCTTCTGGCAGCGCTGCCATTCCTGCTTCGTGATGAGAATGGAGCGCACGAGTTCCTCGGACGGCTCTTTCGGAGAGAGAGTCACCAGGCATTTGAAGGCGCAGGGCATCAGGTCTGCGGATGAGATGCCGCAGATCAGGCCGTTGGTCGCGTCGGTGGCTGCCAGAGGGTTGAAGATGTAGAGGAGGTCTTCCTCCAGGGAATTGAACTGGTTGATGAAGGAGAAACGGATCAGCATGTCGCTGTAGGTGACCGTGCCCGCGTAGTAGGTGTCTGAGCTGCGGCCGCTCTCCGAGAGGGAAGCGAGAGTCAGGCTCGCCTCGTAGCGCCCTGGCTGCTCGACGTCCTCCTGGATGTCGATGACTCCGTCCTTCAGGCGGCGGGCCCGGCCGTCATAGTAGTAGAAGTAGAGGCGCCTGGCCCGGAAGAAGGGGCTCTGGTTGTGGAGCCTGGCAACCTCTTCCTCGGAGGCTGTGACCGGCTCCGGGCGGATGTCGGAAAGGCGGGAGAGCGAGAGGTGCAGGGCATTGCTGATATCATAGAGTGTCTGGATGTCCAGGACGATCTCTCCGTTCTCATATTTGCTCACGGTAGCGCGGCTCTTGTGGATCTTATCCGCGAGTTCCTGCAGGGTGATTCCCTGCATCTTACGGTAGGTGCGGATACGTTCTCCGAGCAGACGGCTGACAGTACTCATAACTTCTCCTTTCTGTCAAAAATGTAAAATATATGTCAAAAGTTTCGTTAGAATATGGCTTTTTGCAAAATCGTGATATCTTCGTAAAATGATGATATATGAAAAGGGCGGATTTGTCAATTGAGAAGAAACAAAGACGGGAAAAAGTTCGCGAGAAGAAACAGGACATTGTTTGCAGACTTGTCTGTTTTCATTATACTTATAGTTGTTGCAGCGCGAGCTGCAGTGTTTTAGTTTGACAAATCCTATCATTTGCCCCCATAACAGAACCCAGACGGAAGATCCTCCTCCCGTCTGGGTTCTCCATTTTCCGGGGGGAGCGAGGCTTGTCCTTTACGGGGCATAATGCTATACTGAAGGGCAGAGTGAGAAAGTGACGACCGGGACGGGCCCGGCGGATTGGAGGGTATCATGAGCAGTTTTTCTGTGCATCCGGTGGTGGAGCAGTACGATACATTTGCAGGTTATGCGGAGGCGCATCCGCTCGGCGAAGAGGTCCTGATTCTGACCAATGAGTTCATCTATGAGCCGTTTCTGAAGGCTTCTGCGGGTAGAGCCATGTGCTGTTCCAGGAGCGCTACGGCAAGGGCGAGCCGAACGACGAGATGATCGACGCGATCCGCGCCGATATGCCTGCGGGGATCGAAACGATTCTGGCTGTGGGCGGCGGAACGGTGATCGATATCGCGAAGCTCATGGTGTTCGGCGGTGAATTTACGGTGGATGAGTTCTACCGGGGGCTCGTGAAGGCGGAGAAGGTCCGCGAACTGGTTGCGGTTCCGACGACGTGCGGCACGGGAAGCGAGATGACGAATGTGGCTGTGACGGCCCTGCTCAAGCAGAACACGAAGAAGGGCCTGGCGCTGGATTCGATGTATCCGGACCGGGCGGTCCTGATCCCGGAGCTCGTGAGCACGCTGCCGTATAAGTTCTTTGCCACCAGTTCGATCGACGCGATGATTCATGCAGTGGAGTCTTATGTCAGCCCGAAGGCGAACTGCTTCACGGAGATGTTCTCGAAGCATGCGCTGGAGAAGATTCTGGGCGGGTACCGCTATATGCAGAAGGCGGGAAATGAGGCCTGGAGCGACCGCGCGGAGGATTTCCTGGTGGGAAGCAATTACGCGGGCATCGCGTTCGGCAATGCGGGCGTCGGCGCCGTGCACGCGCTGAGCTATCCGCTGGGCGGCATGTATCATATCCCTCACGGGGAGTCCAACATGCTGATGTTCTCGGAGGTGTTCCGCACGTACAAGGCGAAGCAGCCGGAGGGGAAGATCGAGCTTCTGGAGCAGATGCTGGGCGAGATCCTGGAGGTGCCTGCAGCGGATGCGCTGGCGGAGCTGGACGCTCTGCTCAACCATGTACTGCACTGCGGGAAGCTTCACGAGTACGGTGTGAAGGAAGAGGACCTGCCGGTATTTGCGAAGAGTGTGATCGAGGGGCAGCAGCGCCTGCTCAACAATAACTATACGCCGCTGTCTTATGAGGATATGATGGCGATCTATCGCGCGAGATTCTGAGGCTCGGAACGGAGGCAGAGATGGAGAAGGAGAATCTGGAGATTTCCCGGTATTACAATGAGATTGCGGTCATCAACAGCCGGATCGCGGAGCTGAAGGGCCAGATCGCGCAGTGTAATTTCCTGCAGAAGGGAAAGAAGCGGACGCTCGAGAAGGAGCTGGCCGGGGAGCAGGAGCGCATGGAGTTTGTCATGCAGCAGATGCGGGACGCATTGGCAGAGAAGGCTCCGGGCGAAGAAAACTGACCGAAGGATGAAGGAAGAGAAGAGCAAATTGCAATTATATCTTGCAGTTCGCTCTTCTTTTGTTTAGAATGAATTCTGTATTTTGTTAACTTCGATTTGAAACAGGGGACAGCATGAACAAGATAGGCTTTGACAATGAGAAGTACCTGACGATGCAATCGGAGCACATCCGGGAGAGAATCGGCCAGTTCGGCGGCAAACTGTATCTGGAATTCGGCGGCAAGCTTTTTGATGATTATCACGCCTCGCGTGTGCTCCCGGGATTCGCCCCGGACAGCAAGGTGCGGATGCTGGCGCAGCTGCAGGATCAGGCGGAGATCGTTATTGTCATCTCGGCGGACGACATCGAGAAGAGTAAGGTGCGTTCGGATCTGGGCATCACTTATGATTCGGATGTGCTGCGCCTGATTGACGCGTTCCGCGGCATCGGGCTCTATGTGGGCAGCGTCGTGGTCACCAAGTATACGGGGCAGACGGCTGCGGAGACGTTCAAGAAGAGGCTGGAGAGCCTGGAGGTGCCGGTCTATCTGCATTATCCGATTGCGGGATATCCGGGCAATGTTCCCCTGATCGTCTCGGATGAGGGCTACGGCAAGAATGAGTACATCGTGACGAGCCGTCCGCTGGTCGTCGTGACCGCGCCCGGTCCGGGCTCCGGCAAGATGGCGACCTGCCTGTCTCAGCTCTATCACGAGAACAAGCACGGCGTGAAGGCCGGATACGCGAAGTTTGAGACCTTCCCGATCTGGAATCTTCCGCTGAAGCATCCGGTGAACCTGGCCTATGAGGCGGCGACCGCGGACCTGAAGGACGTCAATATGATCGACCCCTTCCACCTGGAGGCTTATAATGTGACGACGGTCAATTATAACCGTGACGTGGAGGTCTTCCCGGTTGTGAACGCGATCTTCGAGAAGATCTTCGGCGAGAGCCCTTACAAGTCCCCGACGGATATGGGCGTCAATATGGCGGGCAACTGCATCGTGGACGACGAGGTGTGCAGAGAGGCCTCGCGGCAGGAGATCATCCGCCGGTACTATCAGACGAAGTGCGATGTGAAGAAGGGCATGGCGGACGCGGATACCCTGCACAAGCAGGAACTGCTGATGAACCAGGCGAAGGTCACGGAGGCAGACCGCGCGGTTGTCGGGCCTGCCATGGATGTGGCGGAGGCGACCGGCGCGCCGGCGGCGGCGATCGAGCTGCCGGACGGACGGATCGTGACGGGCAAGACGTCGTCCCTGCTGGGCGCGTCTTCTGCGGCCCTGTTAAATGCGCTGAAGGCGCTGGCGGGCATTCCGGATCCGATGCATCTGATCTCGCCGGTGGTCATCGAGCCGATCCAGAAGCTCAAGATCGAGGGGCTGCACAATCACAACCCGAGACTGCACACGGATGAGGTGCTGATCGCACTGTCGATCTGCGCGGCGACCAACCCGGTCGCGGAGCTGGCGCTGAACCAGCTGGGAGCGCTGAAGAACTGCGAAGTACATTCGACGGTGATCCTCTCACAGGTGGACGTGCTGACATTCAAGAAGCTCGGCATGAACCTGACCTGCGAGGCGGTCTATCAGACGAAGAAACTGTATCATAAATAATCGCGAGCCGTGTCTGCGGACACGGCTCGTTTCAGAAATCTGCGATATATCAGGCGCCGGGAGGCCGGCGCGGTGCGGGAGGTAACAGACATGGGAAAACGGAATCTGGATGAGATCATTGAGCGCAGAGGCACCGGAAGCATCAAGTATGACCTGGCGGAGCGGATGCATATGCCGGAGGACGTGCTGCCGCTGTGGGTGGCG
>JAFPYK010000297.1 GCA_017412265.1 Lachnospiraceae bacterium | reverse complement strand
TACAAGAATACGGTACATGTTGAGCACCTCCGTAATGACATATTTTTTTCATTCTGATATCATAGTAAAGCGCGCCCAGAGGCAAATCAAGGAAAAATTTCATTAAGATTCCATATAGGGGCGAACAAGGCACGTTCAGGCAGAAAGGGTTGACGCGGCAAGCTCTGAGATGCTATCATTCCTTCTTGTAGGAACACATGGCCTGAGGCTGCAGGGCAGCCTACAGACAACTACGGATGCATTATGGGGATCCGTGCGATACGGAGGGAATGAGATGTTTAAAATCCTGAAAAAAGAATATCTTGCCAACCGCATCTGGCTGATGGACATTGAGGCGCCGCGCGTGGCGAAGCACTGTCTGCCCGGCCAGTTTGTGATCGTCAAGATGGATGAGGTGGGCGAGAGGGTTCCGCTGACCATCTGTGATTACGACAGAGAGAAGGGGACCATCACCATTGTGTTTCAGACGGTCGGCGCTTCGACGGAGCGGATGGCGGCATATGAAGCGGGGGAGAGCTTCCGCGATTTTGTAGGTCCGCTGGGACGGCCTTCCGACCTGATGACCGAGCCCCTGGAGGAAGTGGCGAAGAAGAAGATCCTGTTTATCTGCGGCGGTGTCGGAACCGCGCCGGTGTATCCGCAGGTGAAGTGGCTGAAGGAGCGGGGGATCGCGGCGGACGTGATTATCGGCGCCAGAAGCCATGACCTCATCATCCTCGAGAAGGAGATGGAGGCGGTCGCGGATACGCTCTATATCGCGACGGATGACGGATCGTACGGATTCAAGGGCAACACGACGGATATGCTTAATGAACTGGTGCTCAACCGCGGCATCTCTTATGACCATGTGGTCGCGATCGGCCCGATGATCATGATGAAGTTTGTCTGTCTGGCGACGAAGAAGCTCGGCATCCCGACGGTGGTGTCGATGAACCCGATCATGGTGGATGGCACGGGCATGTGCGGCGCCTGCCGGCTGACGGTCGGCGGAGAGGTCAAGTTCGCCTGCGTGGACGGGCCGGAGTTTGACGGGCACCTGATTGATTTTGACGGGGCGATGAAACGGCAGCAGATGTACAAGACCCTGGAGGGCCAGGCGCTGCTGAAGTACCGGGAAGGGCTGACCCACACGGGCGGCGGCCGCGGATGCGGAGGTGACAGATGATGGCTGCAGATATGTTCAAGAGAGTTCCCGTCAGGGAGCAGGATCCCCAGGTGCGCGCGCACAATTTTGAGGAGGTCTGCTTAGGATACAATCAGCAGGAGGCCATGGAAGAGGCGTCCCGCTGCTTAAACTGCAAGAACGCCAGATGTATGACCGGATGCCCGGTCAGCATCGATATCCCTGCGTTTATCGCGCAGGTGAAGGAAGGCGAGATCGCCGAGGCTTATCAGATTATCTCGAAGTATTCCTCGCTGCCGGCAGTCTGCGGGCGCGTATGTCCCCAGGAGTCGCAGTGCGAGGCGAAGTGCGTGCGCGGTGTGAAGGGTGATCCGGTCTCGATCGGCAAGCTGGAGCGTTTTGTCGCGGACTGGGCCAGAGAGAACGGTGTGAAGCCGCAGAAGCCGGAGACCTGCAACGGGCGGAAGGTCGCAGTGATCGGGTCCGGCCCCGCGGGACTGACCTGTGCCGGCGATCTGGCGAAGAGAGGCTACGACGTGACCATCTTCGAGGCCCTGCACGACGCGGGCGGCGTCCTGTCCTACGGCATTCCGGAGTTTCGTCTGCCGAAGAGCACGGTGGTCGCTTCCGAGGTGAACAACGTCAAGGAGCTCGGCGTGAAGATCGAGACCAATGTCGTGATCGGCAAGGC
This sequence comes from Lachnospiraceae bacterium, assembly GCA_017412265.1. Taxonomy (GTDB): domain Bacteria; phylum Bacillota; class Clostridia; order Lachnospirales; family Lachnospiraceae; genus RGIG1588. The sequence goes on along the minus strand of JAFPYK010000297.1, from coordinate 9,080 downwards.
AACGACCGTCGACGAGCTGATGGAGGAAGAGGGATTTGACGCGGTCTTTATCGGATCCGGCGCGGGACTTCCCCGCTTCATGGGGATCCCCGGAGAGAACGCGAACGGCGTCTTCTCGGCAAATGAGTACCTGACCCGCAATAACCTGATGAAGGCCTTCCGCGAGGATTATGATACACCGATCATCGGCGGCACGAAGGTGGCTGTCGTGGGCGGCGGCAACGTCGCGATGGACGCGGCCAGAACCGCGCTGCGCCTGGGCGCGGACGTGCACATCGTCTACCGCCGTTCCGAGGCAGAGCTTCCCGCACGTGTGGAGGAGGTCCATCACGCGAAGGAAGAGGGCATTCAGTTCCACCTGCTGACCAACCCGAAGGAGATCCTGGTGGACGGTAACGGTTACGTGACCGGCATGGTCTGCGTGCAGATGGAGCTTGGCGAGCCGGATGAATCCGGGAGAAGACGTCCGGTGGAGATCCCCGGATCGGAATTCACCCTGGACCTGGATACGGTGATCATGGCGCTCGGCACGAGCCCGAACCCGCTGATCTCTTCGACGACGAAGGGACTGGAGGTGAACCGGCGCAGATGCCTGGTGGCCGACGAGAACGGCGCCACGACCAAGGAAGGCGTGTTCGCGGGCGGAGACGCGGTGACCGGAGCGGCGACCGTGATTCTCGCGATGGGCGCAGGCAAGACGGCTGCGGCCGCGATCGATGAATATCTGAAGAACAGATAATCCGTGAAACTTGAGCCTGTCGGGAGATTCTGCCCGGCAGGCTCTTTTGCGCGGCTTGTGCAGGGTTTTCAAATCCTTCCGGTTGTGGTAAACTTCGTTTAAGGCCGCAGGGGCGGGAAGCTCCTGCAGAGTAAGAAACGGAAGGCGGTTCGCCCGCCGATACGGAGAATACGATGAGTCATGTAACATTTTTGCTGGCAGTGACTTGGGTGCAGGTGGCCGGCGCGGCCTGGGGGGTCGCATCGCTGGTGCTGATCATCTGGCTGCTGTTTTATCTGAGGCGCCAGGAGCAGAAACGCAGGGCGGTTGCAGAAGAGATCAACAAGATGGCTTCCGGTATGGAGGAGGAGCGCAGGGCGGCGCAGGTCCTGATTCAGAGGGAGAGAGACGCGAGGGACAGGATGCGCTCGCAGATCGACCAGCTGCAGATGTCCAGCTCGGTGGATCCCCTGACGGAGCTGCAGAACTATTATGCGCTGATGACCTGGCTTGACAGTGTGACTACGACGATCCGCAAGGAAGAGAAGATCGCGATCCTGATGATGAACATCGATGATTTTCATCAGATCATCGACGAGCTGGGCCATTCCTACGGTGATGAGCTTCTGATCGACGTGGCGCACCGGCTCATGCAGGTGATGGGAGAGGATGATTTCCTGGCACGTACGGAGAGCGATACATTTGCCATGGTCAGCCAGAACCTGGCGGATTATTCCGAGTATGAGGAGAAGGTGCGCAAGATCCAGACGGTCATGAATTACCCGTTCCAGCTGGCCGGCAGGGAGTTTGTGATCACGCTTTCGATGGGCATCTGCTTCGCGCCGCAGGACGGGATCAATACGCGGGTGCTTCTGCGCAATGCCGACCTGGCGCTGCAGAACGCGAAGCGCATCGGCAAGAACACGTACAGCTATTATACCGCGGAGCTGGAGGAGCTCTCCACCGAGCGGATGATGCAGCACGCGCAGCTTCGGACCGCGATCTCCGAGCATCAGCTGGAGGTCTGGTTTGAGCCCTGTGTGGATCCGTTTGACGAGTCGCTGGTGGGCTTCGGGGCATCCGTGCGCTGGCGCCATCCGGACCGCGGCATGGTGAATTTCGCGGAATACCGGGGGCTGGCGGAGGATACGAACCTGTCGGTGGCCATCGGCGATTGGCTGCTGCGCGAGTGCTGCCTGCAGCTGAGGCGCTGGAATGATGAGGGGAGAGATCCCGTCATTGCAGTTCCGCTCTTCTTCAAGCAGCTGCGCGAGGAGAGCTTTATCGAGAAGCTGGACGCCGTGCTGGAGGAGACCGGCGTGCAGAGCGGGCGGCTGATGTTCGAGATCCGCGAGGATACCTTTTTTGAAAATGAGGAGAGGCTGCGGCCGGTGATCCCGAAGATCCGCGAAAGGGGTATCCAGCTTGCGATGACGTATTTCGGCGACCGGTACGGGTCCCTGACGATGCTTCGCAAGGTTCCGGTGCAGTTCCTGCGTATCTCAAACCGGATCTTCGCGGAGGAGACGCAGGCGAATAACGTGGAGTTCCTGAAGGCGATCGACGCGGTGACGCACGCGCTCGGGATCCGGATCGCGGTGGACCGCATCGAGGAGCCGGAGGATGAGGCCGTGCTCAAGGATATGGGCTGCCACTACGCGAGAGGGTTGCTCTACGGGGAATCTCTGCCGGGTGATAAAGTGTTCTTTCCGGAAAAGAATGCTTGAGCATTCCGTCGAAGGGTGGTAAAGTGAAGAGGCAAAGAAACGGTGTCTGCCTGCGCCCGCATCTTCCGGTTGTGACGGATGAAACCGAAGATGTTCGATCCCGAGAGGATCTTTTACCGGCTGATGAACGCGGAGTATGCCGCGGATCATCCGGAAGCCCTGACGATGCCGTTTCACGGAATGACGATTACATTTCACTATTATCTGGGAGACCGTGAGGGAGGCTGTGCTTCCCTCATCTTTACTTACGGCATGGCTTATATGATGGAGATGGACGCGGAGTCTGTCCTGTCTGCGGCCCACGAGAATACGCCGGTCCTCTTCCCGCTCTGCTGTGAGCCGCTGCACGAGATGTGTATGAAGGCGGGCGACAGGGAGAAGCTGCCGGAAGAGGAGGACATAGAGCGCCTCCTCGAGAGGGAGATGCCTCCCGCGTTCGTGATCACGAACGAACAGGGGCTCTGCGGCGCGGCCGCGGTGCTGTACCCGGGGGTGCTAAGGAGTGTCGCGGAGTATTTTGAGGATGACCTGTACCTGATTCCCTCCAGTATTCACGAGATGATCCTCGTGCCGACCCGCCTGAAGGCGGACCGGGAGGAGGTGGACCGCATGATCCGCGAGGTGAATGCGGCGGTCGTGTCGGAGGAGGAGGTCCTCAACGAGCGTTGCCTGTGCTACCGGCGCAGCGACGGACATTTCGACTGACCTCTTTACAGATCGAAATAAAAGTGCTATATTATGAGGTGGCTGAGAGATCAGCCGCCATACATCCGTAGCTCAGTGGATAGAGCAATGGCCTCCGGAGCCATGTGCGTGGGTTCGATTCCCGTCGGATGTAGAAGAGAGAGCATTGCTTCGGCAATGCTCTTTTCTTATCCGGATCGGCCGATCTGCGGCCGGCTCTGCTTGATTTCGCGGATCAATCATAGTAATATAGACTTGCTATGACTTTCTGACAGATAGGGGAAGCTTATGAGATCCAAGTATCGAGTGGTTGTTATCATCACCTTTTTTGTGGCGATGATGGTGGGAACGCTCTTTATGTCCACCGGGTCCGGGAGCGGAGGATCCAGGGGCGGCCGGGGTGCCGCGACGCTGGACCAGCTCAAGGAGGGCAGGGTGGTGAAGGTGAATGACGAGGCGCTGCTGAGTCTGTTCACGCATTATTACACTTACTGCATCGCGGACGATATGGACGGGCTGGAGGACTGCGTCAGCAGCATCCGGCTGATCAACCGGAGCAATCTTCGCCAGCGTTATCAGTATATCGACAAGATTGACCATCTGGCCTGCTACGCCGCGCCTGCCGTGGAGAGCGATTTCTTCGTGGTCTATGTGCAGGGCGATATGTATATCCGCGGGATCGAGACACCGGCGCCGACGCTGAGCGTCTACCTGGTGGCGAGGACATTTGACGACAGCATGGTCGTGTTTGTGAGCGCCGTGCCGGAGGAGGAAGCGGAGAACCTGGAGAAACTGAACAATTCCGACAGTGTCCGCAAGCTGAGCGAGCAGGTGAACCAGGAGCTCGCGAAGGCGCGGAAGAAGGACGCGCAGCTGGATGAATTTGTCCGGCGGCTGCAGGAGGCCGGCAGTGGAAGCACAGAGACTGAATAAATATCTGAGCGCCGCGGGAGTCTGTTCCCGGCGGGAGGCAGACCGTCTGGTTGAGCTGGGGTTTGTGACGATCGACGGACACGTGGCCGAGGTGGGCGAGAAGGTCCTGCCCGGACAGACGGTGTGCGTGCGGGGCAAGAAGGTCGAGGCGGAAGAGCCGGAAGTGCTGCTGGCGTATTATAAGCCGAGGGGCATCGTCTGCACCGCGAAGCGGTCGATTCATGACAATATCATCGACGCCATCGGGTATCCGGTGCGGATCTATCCGGTCGGGCGGCTCGACCGGGATTCCGAGGGGCTGATCCTGATGACGAACCAGGGAGACCTGACGGAGAAGATCGTCCACGCAAGGTACTGCCACGAGAAGGAGTACCTGGTGCGGGTGGACCGTCCGGTGACGGAGGAATTCCTGCGCAGGATGGCGGGCGGCGTGCCGATCCTGGATACGGTGACGAGGCCCTGCGAGGTGACGGGCATGGGGAAGTATACCTTCTCGATCGTGCTGACACAGGGGCTCAACCGCCAGATCCGGCGCATGTGCGAAGCCCTGGGATACCGGGTGCGGGAACTGAAGAGGATCCGTGTGATCAATATCCGGCTGGGGAATCTGATGCCGGGGGAGTACCGGGAGATCACGGGAGAAGAGAAGGCGGCGCTTCTGGCGGCGCTGAAGCAGGAGTAAGGAGAGCGTGGAAGAGAAGTTACAGCGGATGAGAGAACTCGGAAGGATCCTGAAGGAAGCCTCGAAGGCATATTATCAGGACGCCGAGGAAATCATGAGCAATTACGAGTATGACCGGCTCTACGACGAGCTGGCGGCTCTCGAGAAGGAGACCGGCACGGTGCTGGCGGGCAGCCCGACGGTGACGGTCGGCTATGAGGTGCTCTCCAGCCTTCCCAAGGAGAGGCACGAGACGCCGATGCTTTCTCTGGATAAGACCAAGGATGTCGGCGCGCTTGCCGAATGGCTGGGAGACCATAAGGGAATGCTTTCCTGGAAGCTGGACGGGCTTACGGTGGTGCTCACGTACGACAACCATGAGCTGGTGAAGGCCGTGACCCGGGGCAACGGAGAGGTCGGCGAGGTGATCACGCCGAACGCGCGGGTGTTTCAGAACATCCCGCTGAAGATCCCTTATGAGGGGACGCTGGTGCTGCGGGGCGAGGCCCTGATCCGGTACAGTGATTTCGAGGAGATCAACGCGCAGATCCCGGAGGCGGAGGCCAGATATAAGAATCCGAGGAACCTGTGCAGCGGGTCGGTCAGGCAGCTGGACAGCCGCATCACCGCAAGCCGGCGGGTGCGATTCTTCGCATTTACGATGGTGACCGGGCCGGCCATGGCCTACCGCAGCGAGGAGCAGGCGTGGCTTCGGGAACAGGGATTTGACGTGGTGGAGAATGTCGCGGTGACCGCACAGACGCTGCCGGAGGCGGTGGCGGATTTTGCGGCCAGAATCGCGCAGAATGACTTCCCTTCGGACGGCCTGGTGCTGACATTTGACGATATCGCCTACGGGCGTTCGCTCGGGTCTACGGCGAAGTTCCCGCGAAGCTCCATCGCTTTTAAATGGGCGGATGAGACCGCGCAGACGACGCTGCTTTCCGTGGAATGGAGCGCGTCCCGCACGGGACTGATCAATCCGGTCGCGGTCTTCGCGCCGGTGGAGCTGGAGGGCACGACGGTGAGCCGGGCGAGCCTCCACAATATCAGCTATATCGAGGATCTTGCCCTGGGAATCGGGGATGAGATCACGGTCTATAAAGCGAATATGATCATCCCGCAGATCGCGGAGAACCTGACCCGCAGCGGCCATCTTCCGATCCCGGATACGTGTCCGGTCTGCGGAGGGCCTTCCAGGGTGCAGGACGAGAACGGCGTGAAGACGCTCATGTGTGACAACCCTGCGTGCCTTGCCAAGAAGATCAAGCTCTTCACCTTGTTCGTGAGCAGGGATGCCATGAACCTGGACGGCCTGTCTGAGGCAACGATGGAGAAATTCATCGCGGCGGGCTATGTGAAGGAGCCGGCGGACCTGTTCCGGCTGAACCGCTACCGCGAGGAGATCACGGGGATGGAGGGCTTCGGCGTGAAGTCCTACGAGAACCTGATCGCCTCCGCCGAGAAGGCGCGGACGACGACGCCCGCGAACCTCCTCTACAGTCTCGGAATCCCGAACATCGGCCTGTCCAACGCGCGGCTGATCGCCAGGCATTTCGGGCAGGATTTCGCGAAGATGCGAAGCGCGGGCGCGGAGGAGCTGACCGAGATCGAGGGTGTCGGCAGTGTGATCGCCGGGGCTTACACGGAGTATTTCGCGGATCCGGAGAACCGCCGGATCGTGGATGACCTGCTGGAGGAGATCCGGTTTGAAGAGAGCGGGGAGCCGCAGGGCGAGAGCCTGGCGGGGATGACATTTGTCATCACGGGCTCTCTTGAGACGTATGCCAACCGCGGGGAACTGAAGAATAAGCTGGAGTCGATGGGCGCGAAGGTCGCGGGCTCGGTTTCGGCCAAAACAACGTATCTGATCAACAATGACGCACAGTCTTCTTCTTCGAAGAACCAGACGGCCCGGAAGCTGGGCATTCCGATTCTGACCGAGGAGGAGCTCAATAATATGCTCCGGGAGAAGGGCGGCGCGTAAGCGCCGGGCCCGGAGAAGGATGCGGGCAGCGGGGCTGCCTGCGGGGGAGAAGGAATCATGCCGATTAAAGTGCCTTCAAATCTGCCTGCGAAGCAGGTGATTCTGGATGAAAACATATTTACCATGGACGAGATCCGTTCCAGCACACAGCAGTTCCGTGCGCTGGAGATCGCCATCCTGAACCTGATGCCGGTCAAAGAGGATACCGAGGTGGACCTGATGCGCAGCATGTCGAACACACCGCTGCAGCTGAACCTGACATTTGTCACCACGGGCACGTACCAGGGCACGCACACGAAGGTGGAGCACCTGGACAAGTTCTATGAGACGTTTGATTCGATCAAGCACCGCCGTTTTGACGGCCTACTGATCACAGGCGCGCCGGTGGAGATGATGGAGTTCGAGGACGTGGCCTACTGGGACGAGCTGACGCAGATCATGGAGTGGTCCAAGACGCATGTGACTTCGACGCTGCACATCTGCTGGGGCGCGCAGGCGGGCCTGTACTATCACTACGGGATCCACAAGAGGGAGCTGGGATATAAGGTCTTCGGCGTCTTCCCGCACACGGTGCATCACCGCAGGACTCCGTTCATCCGCGGTTTTGACGACATCTTCTACGCGCCGCATTCCCGCTATACCGAGTCGGATCCGGACGAGATCCGGTCGAACCCGGAGCTGACGGTCCTGGCGGAATCGGAGGAGGCCGGCGTCTTCATCGTGATCGCGAAGAAGGGCCGCCAGGTCTTCGTCATGGGCCATCCGGAGTATGACCGCCTGACCCTGGACCGCGAGTACCGCAGAGACATCGGCAAGGGCATCGATATCGCGCTGCCGAAGAATTATTATCCGGACGATGATCCCACGAAGAAGCCGAGGCTGCTGTGGCGGGGCCATGCGAACACGCTCTATTCGAACTGGCTGAACTATTATGTCTACCAGGTGACGCCTTACCAGATGGACGGCAGCGACGAGGAGTGGCTGTCGGTGGCGGAGGCGTTCCGGAAGCCTCAGGAAGAGGAGTAATCAGGACGGCAGGGAGACCGAAATTTTCGGAAAATAACCTTGCATTCCCCGGAATCGTATCGTATAATCATTATAACAAGATTCGGAATATACATTTCATATATGATTCCCTAAGCCCCGCCGGATGCGACTGTGTCCGGCGGGGCGACCCCTTTTCCGGGGGTGTTTGCCGCCGGTGAGGGGAAGCCGGCACAACCGCCGGTGATAATTGACAGGAAGGACCGAAGGATTATGGCATTTGACGGAATCTGCGTGCATGCGCTTGCACGGGAGCTCTCCGAGAAGCTGACGGACGGGCGGATCAGCAAGATCGCCCAGCCGGAGAGGGATGAGCTCATGCTCACCATCAAGAACAACCGGGAGCAGTACCGGCTGTCTCTGTCGGCTTCTGCGGGGCTGCCGTTTGCCTACCTGACGCAGCAGAACAAGCTCAGCCCGCTGACGGCCCCGAACTTCTGCATGCTGCTCCGGAAGCACCTGAGCGGGGCGAGGATCGTCTCGGTCACGCAGCCGGGGTTTGAGCGGATCCTGGTGCTCTCGCTGGAGCATCTGGACGAGATGGGGGACCTGTGCCGCAAGCGGCTGATGGTGGAGCTGATGGGCAAGCACAGCAACCTGATCTTCGTGGACAACGAGGACCGGATCCTGGACGCGATCAAGCATGTGCCTTCGTATGTCAGCTCGGTTCGCGAGGTGCTGCCGGGAAGAGAGTATTTCATCCCTCAGACATCAGATAAGATCTCTCCGGAGGAGCTGACGGAGGAGCTGTTCCGGTCGCGGATCCTGTCGAAGAACGCCTCGGTGTCCAAGGCAATCTACACATCGCTTACAGGCTTCAGCCCGCTGGCTGCCAACGAGGTCTGCCACCTGGCTTCGATCGATCCGGGGGACCACGTGGACGCGCTGGGCGAGACGGAGAAGGTGCATCTGCTGCACACGCTGCAGCGGTTTATCGATGAGATCATCAACGGCGAGCCGTACCTGAGCATCCTGTATGACGGGGAGGCGCCGGTGGAGTTCGCAAGCTTCCCGATGACGGTCTATGAGGGGAGCGGGTACCGGGAGGTGCGCTATGACTCGGTCTCCCGGATGCTGGAGGAATACTACGCGGCGAAGAATACCGTCTCGAGGATCCGGCAGAAGTCCGTGGACCTGCGCCGGGTCACCGCCAACGCGATCGACCGCGCGGCGAAGAAGCAGGACCTGCTGGTGAGGCAGATCAAGGACACCGAGAAGAAGGAGAAATACCGGATCTGGGGCGAGCTGCTGACAACCTACGGGTATTCCGCAGAGGAAGGCGCGCGTTCGGTGACCGTGACGAAGTATTATTACGGACATGAGATG
>JAFPYK010000296.1 GCA_017412265.1 Lachnospiraceae bacterium | reverse complement strand
TCTCGCCGGAAGCCCTCCGCAGGATCACGACCGCAGCCCCCAGGAGCAGATAATACACCAGGCACAGCAGGACGGGCGGCGTACCGCGCACCAGCAGATGCCCCGGAAGCCCGTCAGAAGCCCTGCAGGCCGCCTCATACAGCCGGAAGACCGCCCCGGCGCTTCCGCCCAGGAATGCGCCTCCTGCGGGCCATACAAAGGACAGCAGCAGGCAGACCGCCAGCACCGACATCAGCAGGCTCATGCACGGAAGCACGATGAGATTCAGAAGCACGCTGTAAGGCGAGACCACCCCGTACTCCCTCAGCAGAACCGGCAGAAGCGCCAGGCTGATCGAACACGAAGCCGCAAGCCCCTCCGGCAGTCTCTCGCGAAGCACCGGCCGCAGCAGGCACACCCCTGCCACCGCCCCGAAGGAAAGCACAAAGCTCTCCCCGATGACCGCCATCGGCCGCACGATGAGGATGGCAGCCGCCGCGATCACCGCGGACGTCATCGTATCCGCGGTCCGGCTCAGGCTCTGCCCCGCAAGCTCCAGGAGGCACATAATCACGGCCCGCAGGCACGACACCGGGAAACCGCACAGCCACCCGTAGCCGCAGATCAGGACGCCCGCCGCCAGCCCGCTCACCCAGATCCGGCAGCCTGACCTCCGCAGAAGCCTCGCCGCGCTCATCCCGAAGAGCTGGATGTGCAGCCCCGAGATCGCCAGCACATGCGCGATCCCGTGATCCGCGTACAGGTCCCGGATCTCGCTCTCCACTGTCCCCTTCTGGCCGAGGAGCATCGCCCTCGCAAGCCCTGCCTCCCGCTCCGGCAGCACCCGCTCCAGCTGCTCACCCAGCCTCACACGCAGTGCCCGCACACGCTCCCCGGCCACGTCCGGCTCGCCGCCCACGATCTCCACGTGCCAGATCTGCGCCGCGCACTCCAGCCCCCGCGACCGGTAATACCTCCACTCATCAAATCCTCCCGGGTTCGCCGGCCCCTCGAAGTCCCGCAGCTGCCCCGCGCAGCGGATCACCACTCCCGCCGGCAGCTCCTCTCCCCCGAGCGCAGACGCAAAAAGAGCACCGCACGCGATGCTCTTTTCTCCGACATATAAAGTTACATTGGTCAACACATAGCAGGCAGGTCCGGCTGTCTCCAGCCGCTCGGCCACCCTCGCCTGCACCGTGAGATCCCGGCACGCCTGCACCTCCGGCAGGCCCGCAGCCGTCGGCCGGGACACCTCATATCCCACACGCGCGAGCGTGAGGGGAATCAGAAGAAGCAGAATCAGGCACGCAAGCGGCCTCTCTCTCATGCTTCACTCCTTATCTGAGGATCAGCTCCTCATTTCTCTCAAATACACTGTCAAATCCCTTGATCCCGAAATACGAATCCCGCGTCTGTCCCTCGATCAGGAACTGCACGCCCAGCACCGTATCCAGGCTCGTCAGGGAATCCACGACCGAATAGATGGTCACCTGGTCTGAGATCTCCGGAATCTTGTTCAGGAACGCCTCGTTCAGGTCCACATAGCAGACACCGTCCCGGAGCGTGACCTTGTTCACCACCGTCTCCGGCGGAATCGCGTCCTGCACCAGTCCCTCCTTCAGGCCCGTGATCTGCCCGGTTCCCTTGATCAGCTGCTCCACGACCAGCCTCTCCATGGAAAATGAGCCGTCATAGACCACATTGACCGGCACCTCCCGCAGTCCGTTGCCGTCCGGCGTCGCGAAATACAGCGAGATCACCATCGTCTGGTTAAAGCTCAGCTCCCCGAACGTATTGTCCAGGAAATCATCCGCGACCATGGTCCCCACCGGGCTCCCGTTCTCGTCGGTCAGCGGCTCGTCCTGCACATAGATCTCGATGCCCTCCACCCCGTCAATCTGGCAGAGCGTCTTGGTCACCGCGGCCCGGTACAGAACCTCCGTCGTGTCCTTCAGGTTATAATATGTCTCATCGTAATACAGAATCAGCGTCCCGCTGCGCGTCAGCAGGCTTCGCACGAACAGGTTCATATCCTCCGGGCGCACCTTCTTGTACGCGCCGTTCGGGGGCACCGTATTCATGGCCCTCGTCAGCTCCCGGATCAGGGCATTGACCTCCGTGTTCTCGGCGTGATACGTCGTCGGGATCAGCATGGTCTCCTCCCCGTTGGTATAATACACCAGGTAGTCCCCTTCCTTCAGCTCGTCCGGCGTCGTCACCGGCGTCGAATCCATACAGCCGCCCAGCACCAGAGCCAGGAGAAGGAGAATCGCAGTCAGTACTCGTTTCATCCGTTCACCCCTCCGTTTCCGGTCTGATAGAGAGGAATCCTCATCGTAAATGTACTCCCCTCGCCCGGCCTCGAATAGACCTTCAGGTTGCCTCCGTGCATCAGGATGACGTTCCTCGTGATCGACAGGCCCAGGCCCGTACCGCCGGTATCCCTGGACCTCGCCTTGTCCACACGGTAGAACCGGTCGAAGATCCGGTCCTGGTCCTCCTCCGGGATGCCCACACCGTTATCCTCCACCTTCAGGAAGAAAAACTGATGGTCCGCGTTGAGCGACACATGCACCCAGCCGTTGTCGTGATTATATTTGATCGCATTTTCCACCAGGTTCGTGATCGCAAGCGACAGCTTCACCTCATCCACCTGCGCGCGCACGTCGCGGAAGCTCTCATAGACCAGGTCAATGCTTCGCTGCTCCGCGATCGGACGCACCCTGCGCAGGTTCTGCTCCACCAACTCATTGATGCTGACCTCCGAGATCTTCAGCTCCTCCGCCTGCTTATCCGCCTTCACGAGCGCCAGCAGGTCCTGGATGATCTTGTTCTCCCGGTCGATCTCCTTGGAGATATCGCCTAAGAACTCCCGGTACATCTCGGCCGGCGCATCCTCCTGCGACAGAAGCGAATCCGACAGGACCTTGATCGACGTGATCGGCGTCTTCAGCTCATGCGAGACATCCGAGACAAACTGCTGCCTCGACTCCTCCTGCTGGCGCAGCCGCTCCAGCATCGTCGTAATCGACCCCTGCAGGTCCTTAAGCTCCGTGTAGGTCCGCTTCGGCGTCTCAAAATCGTACTGCCCCTCCGACACACGGTTCACCGTCTTCTTCAGCTGCCTAAACGGCCTCGTCATCCGCAGGGCAATCAGCACCGCGGCCACAAGCATCAGGACACTGAAGAGGACCAGCAACAACCGGGAGATCATCCGCAGGGACGCCGACAGATCATAGACATCCTTCACGTTAAAACTCATGATCAGCACGGCTCCGATCGAGCTGCTGCCCGCCGAGACGTTCTCCGTCTGCGGTTCATTGACCGGGATCACGATCTCCGCAAGCTGCGACTTCTCGTTGATCTGCGAAGTGCTCTCGCCCCGCAGGCCCCGGATCACACGGTCCGCGATGATCGTGCGGCCCAGCTCCAGGTTATACGAATCCTCGACGATCCGGCATCTTTTATCCACCACAACAAAGCGGCCATCATAGATGTCCGCGATCAGGCTGATCTGTGTATTGATGACTTGGGCGTCCGGCCCGGCGGGGTCCGCCGAGTAGGAAGCCGCAGCCATATTGTTCGCCAGCATCTGGCCAAGATTCGTCAGCGTCATCAGCCGGTTGTTCATAGATCTCGTAAACTGGGTGGAGACGATGACTCTCGTGGCGATCATGCTCGATAAAATGCCGAAAAGGAGCAGCGCCGCGACGATCGCGAGGCGCATGCTCCGTAACCAGTCCGTAATTCGCGAGACGAACCGGCCTGTCCTGTCAGTTCTTAAAGAAATAACCAACACCCCACTTCGTCTGGATATACTGCGGTTCGCTGGAATTGCTCTCGATCTTCTCCCTCAGGCGCCGGATATGCACGTCCACCGTGCGCACGTCGCCGGGGTAATCATAGCCCCAGATCGTGCTCAGCAGCGCATCTCTGGAATACACCTTGTTGGGATTAAACACCAGAAGCTCCAGAACATCGAATTCCTTGGCGGTCAGGTTCACCTCCCGGCCGTTGACGGTCACCCGCCGGCTCTCGCTGTCCAGCGACAGCCCGTTATACGTGACGGTCTTGTGCTCATCCTTGGAAGAAAGCTTGCTGCTGCGGCGCAGGATCGCCTTGATCCGCGCCTTCACCTCCAGGATGTTGAACGGCTTCGTGATATAGTCGTCCGCGCCGTATTCCAGGCCCAGGATCTTATCCATATCGTCGCCCTTGGCCGTCAGCATGATGATCGGCACATCCGAGAACTCCCGGATCTGCTGGCACACCTCAAAGCCGTTAAGCTCCGGCAGCATCACGTCCAGCAGGATCGCGTCATAATGGCCGTTCTCCGCCATGCGCAGCGCTTCCTTGCCGTCATAAGCCGAGTCCACCTCCATGCCGTCCTGCTCCAGGCTGAAGCGGATCCCCTTCACGATGAGCTTCTCATCATCCACCACCAGAATTCTCTTTGCCATCTTCTATCCTCTCAATCTCACAAATGGTTATTTCACCCGTATCTGATCCTTAATCTGGGAAAGAATCCCCTCACTGATTCCGCTGACCTCCGTCAGCTCCTCAATCGACCGGAACTTCCCGTGGGCCTCCCGGTAAGCCAGGATATTCTCCGCCCTCGTCTGTCCGATCCCGCTCAGGGTCATCAGTTCTTCCCTGGTCGCGGTATTGAGATTAACCCTCTGGTCCTGAGGATCCTCATAGAGTTTGCCTTCCTCGCTCTCGGACCTGGACGGAATATAGTACCTCATCCCGTCCGTGAGCGGCTCCGCCATGTTCACCGCATCCGCCGCGGCCGAGCCCGTAACGCCTCCCGCCAGCGCGACCGCGTCACACAGCCGCCCGTCCGTCGGCAGCTCATAAACCCCCGGCCTGCGCACTTCCCCGCAGATATAGACGGTCAGCCGCGCCTCCTGCGTGGTGGCGCCCGTCTCCTCTGCCTGCGTGCTCTCCTCCGGCCGGCTCCACCGAAGCGTTCCGGAACTGCCCGCCTGCCCGGCGGCAGATCCCGGGAACCTCTTCCCGAAGAGCAGCCCTGCCGCACCGACGAAAATCATCAGCAGCACGGCACAGATCAATCGTTTTTTCATGCTTCCAACCTCATTTCACTCTGCAAACAATGACAAGTCTCGCACCCTTGCGTCTTCAGGTGCGCCATCATCCGCCCCATGCCGTAAAAGATGTCGGAATCAATTTTATTATAGAGAATCCGCTAATGTTTCGCAAGACAAAACAAGAGCCGGTTCTCAGATTTTGAACCGGCTCATTTTCTTATCCCAGGATCTGCGTCAGAATCGCGATCATCTCATCCACGTGCTCTTTCTCGATCACCAGCGGCGGAACCAGCCGCAGCACGTTGCCCCCGGCGCTCATCGTGATGAGTCCGCGGTTCATCGCTTCCTTCACGACAGGCCCCACAGGCACCGCAAGCTCCAGGCCCTGCATCAGGCCCAGCCCGCGCCGCTCCACGATCTTGTCCGAAGCCGCCGCAAGCGCGTCAAGCTTCTCGATCATGTACGGAGCCACCTCCTGCACATGCTCCACGATGCGGTCCTCCTCGAAGATCGTAAGCACCGCGTCCACCGCCGCGCAAGCCAGCGGATTGCCGCCGTACGTCGTGCCGTGATCGCCCGGCTCAAATGCGTCGCCCACCTTCTTGACCGCCGCGAACGCGCCTACCGGCAGCCCGTTGCCGAGCGCCTTGGCCGTCGCCAGGATGTCCGGCTTCACACCGTACTGCTCATACGCGTACATCGAGCCCGTACGGCCCATGCCGCACTGGATCTCGTCAAAGATCAGGACGATATCCCTCTCATCGCAGGCCTTGCGGATCCCCTCCAGGAACTCCTTCTTCGCCGGGAAGATGCCTCCCTCGCCCTGCACCGGCTCCAGCAGGACCGCGCACGTCGCGTCCGTCATCTGCGAGAGCACGCTCTCCAGATTGTTGAACTCCGCGAACTTCACGCCCCCCACCAGCGGCTTAAACGCCTCCTGGTAATGCGCGTTGCCCGTCACCGACAGAGCGCCCATGCTCCGCCCGTGGAACGAATGCTGCATCGCGATGATCTCGCTCTTCGTCCCCGGATGCTTCTGCCACGCGTACTTTCTCGCAAGCTTCACCGCGCCTTCAATCGCCTCGGTGCCGCTGTTGGTGAAGAATACCTCATCCATGCCCGAAGCCTTCACAAGCTTCGAAGCCGCCTTTGCCAGCGGAATCGTGTAGAACAGGTTCGACGTGTGCACGATCTGGTCCACCTGATCCTTCACCGCCTGGTTAAACTTCTTGTTCCCGTAGCCCAGCCCGAAGACCGCGATGCCCGCGCCGAAATCCAGGTACTTCTTCCCTTCATCGTCATACAGATAGACGCCCTCGCCCTTCGTCAGCACCAGCGGAAACCGGTTATAGGTGTGCATCAGGGCCCCGTCAGCCATATTCATCCATTGATTCATCCTTCTTACCCCTCTGGTCGTATTCTGCAAATGCACTCACTCAGGCCTTGCCGTCCCTGTTGAACACCGTGCCCACACCCTTAACGGTGTAGAACTCCAGCAGCAGGCAGTGCGGCAGCCGCCCGTCCAGGATATGGACGTTGGCCACACCGTTCTCCACGGCCTGCAGGCAGCCCTCAATCTTCGGAATCATGCCTCCGTCCACCGCGCCCGACGCGATCAGCCCTCTGGCATCCTCCACGCTGATACTCGAGATCAGCGAATCCTTGTCGTTATAATCCCGGTAGACGCCCTCGATATCCGTCAGGAAGACCAGCTTCTCCGCGTGCAGCGCTTCCGCCACCGCCGTCGCCGCGTCATCCGCGTTGATATTGTAGGCAAATCCGTCCTCTCCCACGCCGATCGGGGAGATAATCGGGATGAAATCCTCATCCAGCAGGGTCTGGATCAGCGTCGGATCCACCTTCGTGATCTGACCCACAAACCCGAGGTCCGTCCCGTCGTCGAACACCTTCTTCCGGCACCGGATCGTCGATCCGTCCTTGCCGCTGATGCCGACCGCGCGCATGCCGAGATTCTCCAGCAGCTGCACCAGGTACTTGTTGACCCGGCCCAGCACCATCTCCGCGACCTCCATCGTATCCTCGTCGGTCACGCGAAGCCCGCGCACGAACTCCGGCTCCTTCCCCAGCAGCTTCACCCACTTGGAGATCGCCTTGCCGCCGCCGTGCACGATCACCGGATGCATGCCGATGGACTTGAGCATCGCTACGTCCTGGATGACGTGCACCTGCTGATCCTCATCCGTCATCGCACTCCCGCCGTACTTCACAACCACGATCTTATCGTTAAATCTCTGGATGTACGGCAGTGCCTCCAGCAGTGTCTCTGCCTTGGCGATGATGGGCCCCATGTTCATTTCGCTTACCTCCTGTGCGCTCCTGTAGACAATCATATCGATACCTCTTCTCTATTATAGCGTTTAAGAGCGATAATCACCATTAATTTTCACATAATCATACGTCAGGTCGCAGCCCCAGGCCGTCGCCTGCGCTTCGCCCTCCTTGAGGTCCACGACCACCGTCACGGCCTCCTGCTTGAAGATCTCCGTCGCGAAATCCTCGCTGTAGTCCGCTGCCATGCCGTTCTGCACCAGCATCGTCCGCCCCGCGGCGCTCTCGATCGTGATATCCACGACCTCCGGGTCGAAGCTCTCCCCGGAATAGCCCATCGCGCACAGGATCCGGCCCCAGTTCGCGTCATTTCCGAAGACCGCCGCCTTCACGAGGTTCGACGTGATCACGGCCTTCGCGAGCACACGCGCCTTCTCAAGCGACGCCACATGAACCGCGGTCACCTCCAGGAGCTTCGTCGCTCCCTCGCCGTCGCCCGCCATCTTCTTCGCGAGCGCCACGGTCACCGCGTGCAGCGCCTCGACGAACGCCTCATAATCCGCGTCCTTCTCCGTGATCTCCGGATTGCCCGCAAGCCCGTTCGCGAAGACCACCAGCGAGTCATTCGTCGACGTATCCCGGTCCACCGAGATCATGTTAAATGAGCTCTTCACGTCCTCCGAGAGCGCCTCCTGCAGCAGCTCCTTCGAGATATTCAGGTCCGTCGTCAAGACGCCCAGCATCGTGGCCATATTCGGATGGATCATCCCGGAGCCCTTCGACATGCCGCCCAGCGTCACGGTCTTGCCCCCGGCGGTAAATGTCACGGCCGCCTCCTTCGGGATCGTATCCGTCGTCATAATCGCCTTCGCCGCAAGCAGCCCGGCCTCCGGCCCGCACGCCTTCTCGCCCGCCGCGAGCTTCACGCCCGCGCAGATCTTCTCCACCGGCAGCTGCATGCCGATCACGCCCGTCGAAGCCGTGAGCACCTCGCACGCAGGCACGCCCAGCGCCTCCGCAGCCGCCTCGGCCATCGCCTCATTGGCGGCGATTCCCTCCGCGCCCGTACACGCATTTGCGATGCCGGAATTGAGCACAATCGCCCGCGCGCACTCCTGGCCCTTCACCAGCGCGATATCCCGCTTCACCGGCGCCGCCTTCACCACATTCGTGGTAAATGTCCCGGCCACCTTCGCAGGCACCTGCGAATACACCAAAGCAATGTCCAGCTTGCCGGGCTTGCGCAGATTCGCCGCGATGCCCGCTGCCTCATATCCCTTCGCGGCCGTCACGCCGCCGTCAATCATCTTCATCACATATCCCTTTCATCACGGGAAGAGAGGCACCATCCGAAGGCCCGCCGTCTCTTCCAGCCCGAACATCAGATTCATATTCTGCACCGCC
>JAFPYK010000295.1 GCA_017412265.1 Lachnospiraceae bacterium | reverse complement strand
TTCCACAGCCGGTCTAAGAGGCTGACCGAGAAGGTCGTCTTACCGGAACCGGGCGTGCCCACAACCAGCATGTGCTTGGCCAGGTCATTTAACGAGATGCCGATGGAGTTCCTGCCGCCCGAGGACTTCATCTTGCCGATCTCGATATCGCCCGCGTTGATCAGGTTGTTCGCGTATGTCTTGCTGGTGCTCTCCGTCTCATTGACCGGCAGGCCCGCGGCGATGCGCTGGTTGCCGATCGGCAGCCGGAACAGCCCCGAAGCCTCCTCCGCCGTGATGACGAAGGGAAGTCTGGAAAATGCCGCGAACCCGTAGTTCGGATTGATCACGTAAGGGTTGCGGTCCGTCTGCACCAGCAGCTCATTGACCACCCACGGGAGCACGGCCAGGTTCTGGCGCACGCCCAGGGAAGCCTCCTGGAAATACACCTGGCGGATGGCCGTCTGGCGAGACGTGTCATACGTCAGGAAGCCGTAGAGCTTCGAAGAGAGGTCCTCCGCCGCGGCCCGGTCGCCGTAGATCACGAAGTTATAGCCAAAGAGCGCGTTGTTGCGGCTGCTCTGATAATACCGGTAGGTCTCCGCCAGCCGCTCCGCCCCGGAGAAGGCCACATTGCCCACGCCCTGCGTCATGATACCGTGCGAGAGCGTATCCAGGATCGGTGTGATCTGGGCCACGGCCGCGTTCTCCTGCTGGCTGAACCTCGTGGGCATCAGCTGTACGGACAGGGCACAGTTCGGATGATCGATCAGGCTGTTGACCACATTGCCCAGGTCTCTCGCCACCGCGTCGAACCGGTCGAATCCGTAGCAGTTCGGAAGCATCTCCGTGTTGAGCGGATCGATCCTCTCATCCTTCACCAGCACCCGGATGCTCTCCAGAGAGATCTGCTGCGTCGCCGCAGCGACCCCCTCCGCGCCCAGGTCGCCCGAAGCATACTGATACATCCGCAGCATCGAATCGCAGGCATTCTGCATCCGCTGCACCATCGAAGACGCCGCTTCCTCGCTCGCACCGATCGCGCGCAGCACCAGGAAGAGCCGGATCTTCGCCCGGAACGTCTGGTTCGCCACCGGCTCCGTCACCCACAGGATCTCCGCCGACATCTCCGCATTCGGATTCTGCGCGGACACACTGCGGTACCCCTGATAGATCTCGGTGAGCAGGTTGCTGAAGCCCAGCCGGTACTCCGCCTCGATATCGGTCCCCGCGGGATATCTCTCCTGCAGTGCGATCATGGAAGGCACCGACAGAATCTCCGCCGCGCCCATCGCCGCGTATTCACCCGAAGGGATCCGGTTCACTGTAATCTTCGTATCCATAGGCCATCCTCCGCCCTGTCATGTTCTTTCTAAAAAAACAGGGCATCTACACCTCATTTCCGCATAGATGCCCTGTATCCTCTTCTTCTGCATTCAGTCGACCTGGTTGCCACATTCTACCGGCTGCACAGAAAGAGATCTCTTATCTGTCCGTCAAGCCTTCTTGGATCTAAGCAGAGCACGCATCGCGTTGATGGAGCGCTGTGCACCGTTGGCATCCTTCAGAGAAACCGACAGAGCCGTGCCGCCGGCGGTGGTCAGTTTGAAGTACTCATACTCGATGTTCTGGTTGCCCAGAGTAACGGTATCGGAAGCGGTGGAAACAGAAACGATATCTTTGTAGAAGTATACGTCCGTGCTCTCGGTGAACTTCGGGGTCGTGGTATCGAACGTGTAGTTGTAGCAGTGAACCTCGTTATCAGCGAAGAACATGTACACGGTCTCATACTTGTTGGTTCTCCACAGGTTGTCAGCGCCAAGCTTGGAGTTGGTAGCTCCCTTGTAGACATAGCCGTCGAAGGTGATCGGAGCGATCTCCTTCACTTCGTCCTCATCCAGACCCAGCTTGTCCAGGGCACGCTGCTTTAAGTTGTCAAGATTGGCAGCTACAGATGCATCATACTCAGCATCGGTAACGATGTTCTTCTTCTTGTTCTGCATGAGGTAAACCATACCGGCTGCAGCAGCGATACCCAGGATCACAAGGATCCAGGCCTTCGCCATGATACCGATCAGGGCAGCAACGATGCCGCCGATCATGACCTTGGTCAGTCCGCTGTTGTTGATTACTTCAAAATACTTTTGGTTTCTCTGATAATTCATAGATAATCTCCTCCATAATTATTATCTCTATCAACACTGCTGTGGCCGCAGCTTCGATCAGAACACCGACGGTACGGGGACTCCCAGGATCTGGAAGAG
>JAFPYK010000294.1 GCA_017412265.1 Lachnospiraceae bacterium | reverse complement strand
TGCTGCACCTCCCTGCCAGAAGGCAGACTGCAATCACATCTGCTCAAAGTGAGGAGTGCTGGTTGCCCAGGCCCGCGTTCGCGCCCCCTTCTTGGGTTTATGGGAGAAGAGCCGGTGCATGATGGCGCACCGGCTCTTTTCGTGTTACTCGAGATTTAATTTGCGTGAGAGGAGGAACCTCGTCACGAAGTAGAAGACGATTCCGCTGAGGATGAGAGTCGCGATGTTGAAGAGGAAGAATCCGTGGAAGAAATCTTCGAACCTCACAGTGAAGAGGTAGTCCAACAGAGTCTGATCCTGAATCGTCACGGTGCCGAAGATCGAGGTCAGGATCTGGGCTACGAAGCTCATCCCGAAGTAGACGATGAATGCGCCGACGATGCGGTGCTTCGGCGTGATGATCTGGCCGAGGCTCATGCAGAAGTAGACGCCCAGAGGAGCGACCAGCAGGGATAGCAGGCTGAGGACACCAAGCTCGGTCAGGATGATCGGAGCATTGGGATTCTGGAAGATCTCCCGCACTACGTCGCCGATTTCGGACAGGAAGTCCAGGTTTCCGACGGTCAGGATGACCATCAGGAAGACGCAGAGGCCGGTCACGATGAGGCTCAGCAGGGTCCAGAAGAAGGAGACCAGAACTCTTGCCCAGAGCTGGGTATCAATCCCTACCGGAAGGGTGAAGGTGAGATAACCTTCGTCGCCGAGGCAGCCTTTGTTGAAGCGCTGGATGATCGCGATCAGCGTCGCGATACTGATCGACGCCACGAGGACCGCAAATGCGAAGATGAAGATGATGGTCAGCGTGCTGACGATGGAATCGGCTGCAGAGATCTCAACATGCATGCCATCGGAAGCGTCGACCCGCACCCGGTTGAACATCAGCAGAAGGCCGGAGAGCAGTGAACTTGCGAGCAGGGCCGCGTAGAACGGAAGCAGCACGCGGCTCATGGCCTTGCTTTCGTATTTCATAATCTTAGTCAGCATCTGAATACCTCCCTGAAATATGCGTCGATGGAGCAGCCCTGTTGCTCGCGGATGGCCTCCGCGCTGCCGCTGACGACAACCTTACCGTCTTTTAAGAAAATGATGTCATCGAGGATCTTCTCGATGTCGGTGATCAGGTGGGTCGAGATCAGCAGGGTTGCGTTCTCGTTGTAGTTGGTGAGGATCGTCTCCAGGATGTAGTCGCGGGAGGCGGGATCCACGCCGCCGATGGGCTCGTCCAGGATGTAGAGGTCGGCCTCACGGCTCATGACAAGGATGAGCTGGACCTTCTCCTTGGTGCCCTTCGAGAGAGTCTTTAAGCGGTCCTTCGGGTCGATGTGAAGGCGCTCGAGCATCTCATAGGCCTTGTCTGTGCTGAAATCGTCGTAGAAGTCCGCAAAGAATTCAATGATGTCACGGACCTTCATCCAGTCATTGAGGTAGGTGCGCTCCGGCAGATAGGAGATGATTCTCTTCGATTCGACGCCGGGGAGCTCCCCGTTGATCAGGACCTCGCCCTGCGTGGGGGTGAGCAGTCCGTTGATGGTTTTAATCAGAGTGGACTTGCCGCTGCCGTTGGGGCCTAAGAGTCCGACGATGCGGCCCCGGCCGAGGGTCAGCGAGACATTGTCCAGAGCATATTTGGAACCGAATTTCTTCGTCAGGTTCCTGCATTCGAGTAATTCAGCCATATCTTAGTTCCTTCCCTGTCCGTCCGAGGGGGCGGGCATTGTCTGTTCTGTGATCATGCGGATGACGGACTGGGGATCCAGGCCGAGGCTTCGCATCTTGTCGAGGTATCCGGCGGTGAGTTCTCTGGCCTGACTGGCCTTGGCTTCGCGGATCCTTGCAGGATCTTCCGACACGAATCTTCCGCTCGTGCGCTCGGAGTAGAGGAGACCCTCCCGCTCCAGTTCGGAGAGCGCCCGCTGCATCGTGTTCGGGTTGACACCCGCGAGGGATGCGAGCTCTCGGACCGGGGGGATCTTCTGGCCGGGAGCGTAGATGCCGGCGACGATGTCGGACTTCATGCGCTCGACGAGCTGAAGATAGATCGGAGTATCTGCCGTTAAATTCCAGGGCATAAGCTTCCTCCTTTATGTTGGGTTGTGCGGGCCAGGGGTCCCGGACCGCTGTACTTTTGTACTAGGCAATTAATACAATAATACATTCATACAAGCGTGTCAAGAGGTTTTTTGCTTTTTTGCAATTTTATTTTCAGAGAGCGGGAGAGCGGAGCGGAATTTACATAAATTGCGGGAATTTGTCACAGGATTATGCAATAATGAGGACAAAGATATCGGACAGGAGGGGAAGCTATGGAGTGGAAACCTTTGATTTATCTGGTGGAGGACGAGCCGGATATTCGTGAGATCGAATCGGTGGCGATGAAGCGAAACGGCTTTGCCTATGAGGCTTTTGGAAATGGTGAGTCTTTTCTCGGGCGTGTGCAGGAGAGGACTCCGGATCTGGTGCTTCTGGATATCCGCCTGCCGGGGCAGAGCGGGCTGGAGGTGCTTCGCATCCTGCGGGACAATGAGGAGACGAGACGTGTCCCGGTTTTGATGGTGACGGCCCTCTCTTCGGATACAGACGTGATGCAGGGGCTGGATCTGGGAGCAGATGATTATATCACGAAACCGTTTAATATTCTGGTGCTTGTCTCGCGGATCAAGGCACTGCTGCGGCGGACGCTGCCGGAGGAGGAGCACGCGAAGATCCGGAGCGGCGCGATTGTGCTGGATCTGGACGCGATGACCTGTGAGTACGCGGGAGAAGAGGTGCGGCTGGCGACGAAGGAGTTTGAACTGCTGCGGGTGCTGGTGGAGAATGTCGGAAAGGTGCTGTCCAGGGACGTTTTGATGGACCGGGTCTGGGACACGGATTACATCGGCAGCACGCGGACGCTGGATATGCATATCAATCATGTAAGGAAGAAGCTGGGCCCGGAGGGAGCGCGGATCCAGACGGTCTGGGGCAAGGGCTATAAGCTGGTATAAGAGGAGTGCCGGGATAAGAAGATTGCCGGGATGAGAAGATGAAAATGAGGATGAAGAGACGGTTAAACGGCGGATTTGCGCTGGTGGCGGCCGCAGCCATTCTGACGGCGCTTTTGTGTTCTTCGCTGATGTTTTTCCGCATCTTTCAGGATCATGTGTTCGCGGATCTGAAGGATACCGCACGGATCCTGTCGGAGAACGGCAGTGTCGAGAAGATGGCGGAGGAGGAGCAGAGAAGCAGCGTGGACGGCTACCGGGTGACCCTGATCGACGGGGACGGCAATGCGGTATATGACAATTATATCGATGCCTGGCGGGTGGAGAATCAGCTGCGGCAGCCGGAGGTGATTCAGGCCCTGGGCACGGGAGCCGGGACGGCTTCGCGGCGGGCGGACCGGGCGGCAGAGCGGTGGTATTTCTACGCGCAGCGCCGGGAAAATGGTACGGTGCTTCGGGTCGGCAAGGTGGCGGACGGTTTCGGACAGATGATCTTAAAGCCGCTTCCCTGGCTGATTCTCGCGGCGGCGGGGATCTTTGCGGCCTGTGCCGGACTGGGTCAGGGGCTCACCAGACGTTTCCTGGAGCCCATCCGAAAGGTGGCGGAGCACCCGGAGGAGGCGATGGCCGAGACCTATGCGGAGATCCGGCCGCTGGTGGAGAAGATCGGGACGCAGCAGGCCAGACTGCTGGATCACATGCGGACGCAGGAGGCATTTACTGCCAATGTGACACATGAACTGAAGACGCCGCTCACGGCGATCTCGGGCTACGCCCAGCTGATGGAGACGGATGAGAGCCTGCCGGAAGAAGTCTGCCGGTACAGCTCGAGGATCCATGAGGACTCCAACCGGCTGCTGGCCATGGTGGATGACATCCTGAGCCTCTCGAAGCTGGATGCGAGGGAGGGAGAGATTGAGCGGGAGACGGTGGATCTCTATGAGCTGGCAAAGATTGCGGTGCAGGGTCTGTCCCTTGCGGCGGCGGAGAAGGAGATTCAGATCATTCTCACCGGCAAGCCGCTGCGCCTTAAGGCCAACCGGAAGATGATGAAGCAGGTGCTGACGAATCTGTTAGATAATGCCATCCGATACGGTCAGGAGGGCGGCTGCGTCTGGGTGGAGGTGAGCGATCATCTGGAGATCAAGGATACGGGGATCGGTATCCCGAAGGAGCAGCAGGGAAAGATCTTTGAACGGTTCTACCGGGTGGATCCGGACGAGTCTCACCGGCGCGGAGGCACCGGCCTGGGGCTTGCCATCGTGTCGGAGATCGTGGAGGCCCACGGGGCGCAGATCGCAGTCTCGGGGGACGTGGGAGTCGGGACGACTTTTACGGTGACCTTCCCGGAGGAAATGACTGTGAGAGAAGGAGAGGACGATGTTTCAGAGAATTGACTGGGCAGACCGGCTGCTTCCGGTCTGGGGGAACGGACTGCTGCCGGTGGCAGCGGTCCTGCTCTGCCTTGCAGGGGTACTTCTCCTCAGGAAAATGCGCCGCTGCGGGGGCAGGACGCTTCTGGGATTGGGGGTTCTCTGCCTGGTGGTGACCTTCTTGCGGTTTCTGCCCTTTTCCGTGGACTTTACCACCAGACAGAACTCCGGCTCTTTCCCGAAGGTGCTCTCGGCGGAGCATGCGGGCCTTCCGCTGGTTCCCGAGCGGGAGCTTGATTCGGAGGCGCTCGGCCGGCTGGGGGAGATCCTCTCCCGGTGTGAGCTTCGCCGGGAAATGTCTCCCGGCACCGGGGCCGGGGCTCTCGCCGAGAGTGTCCGGCTGGACGTGATGCTGCGGGATTCCTGGGCCGGCGGAGGAGCCGTGTCGGAGACGCTGGTGGGCTATCAGCTGGATTTATTTGCGGGAGAGAAAGAGGGAGCCCTCTATGACCCGGAAAAGGTCCAGGCAGAACTGACGGTCCGCTTCGGGGACGGGGCACAGACGCGCCTCAGAATTGCGGACGCAGAAGAGTTTTTAGAGCGGCTGGTGCAGGAAGGGCTGATCGAAGAAAGGGACGCTCTGGTAGGGGTGTCGGAGCTGGAAGCGCTGGAGAAGGCAGCGGGTTTTCAGACCTATCAGACCAACTCCTCCGGGGAGACCTTCGGAAGCTTTTATGTGGCGCAGATGCTCTCCCGCGCCTTTTTGTCCGAGCAGCTGGGACATGAAGTCTCTTACCGGGAGTATCAGGATTATCTCAGTCGTCAGCAGGAAGAAAAAGGCTACGCTGCAGGGGGATATGCCTCTTTCCTACCGGATCTGATCGCGGTGAGCGGAGGGATCCTGGGCTATGATTATTCCCATTCCTCTAGCGATGTGCAGCAGAAAGAGGTGGAGAGAGTCTTCGGCTATGTGCGCCGGGAAGACCTGAATCCGGAGTATTTCATCCTGGCGACGGAAGAGCCGCACCGGATCTATTCCAACGACGGGAAAACCCTGCTTGCCGAGGCAGACAGTATCCATTTTCTGGTCTATGAGATTGCCTCTCTGTGGCCGGAGGAAGAGATGGCCTGGTATCAGGAGGAGCAGGCCAGAGCGGCGGAGAGAGTCAATGAAATCAACGAAGCGGTGAAGCGTCTGGAGAAGGAAATGGAACAAAGAAGGCCGGACTGGTACGGAGGCATTTATCATCTGGGAAACACGGGTCATGTGGTGATTCAGGCGGTGGCCTCGGCAGAGGGTGTGCAGGAAGGGATCGAAGAGTGCTTAGGCTATTCGGACCAGCTGCTCTTTCGCATGGATGCAGCCTATTCTTACCGGGAGATGGAAGAAGGAATCGCCTGGCTGCTGGAGGACACCGGCAGCCGGATGGCGCTGGTTTCCGCGATGGGACGCTCGGAGTACCGCAACCGGATCGAGATCTGTCTGAAGGAGGATTCGGAAGAAAACCGGGCGGCCTTTGCGAAGATTTTCTCTGAATACGGAGATCCGGGGATGCTTGCATTTCTACCCAGTGAGGAGGAAATGACCGGCAACATCGGAGAGTAAAAAGATTTACAAATCCTTTACACAAACCGCAGGATTTCAGGGGAGGAATATGAAAGAATAGGCTCAGGAGATCTCCAGAAGCAAATGGGAGCAAGAGTGTCCGGAAAGGAGTAACGAGATGAAAAAGAAATGGATGATTGGGATCCTGGGCCTCCTTCTGATCGCTGCGGTGACGGTGGGAATCCATACGTCGAAAAGACCTGCGGGGCAGAAGGCAGATGCGGAGAAAGCCGGAGTGGCGAAGGCATCGGAATGGACTTTGATCCGTCTGACCGGCAAGGACGGAAAGACCGGTTACATCGATACGCAGGAGATCGGAAAGGAATTCGCCTCGCAGGAGGAATTTGACCGGTGGCTGGCGGAACAGAAGGGGTACGTTCTATTAGACATCTACGATGAGTCGAAGGATGAGAAGTACTGGATCGACTCTTACGAGCAGCTGCCGGCGGATGCGGTGAAGGTTTCTTACCGGCAGCCCGACGGAATGCAGATTGAGGGCTGGTATGCGGTCAACGAGAAGGGCGAGACCTACGGAACCTCACTGATTGAAGAAGAACTGGCAAACCGGGGAACTACCCTGGATCTGGTCCTCGCGGTGGGAGACAAAGGCGTATACGGTTTTCTCCGGACTTCGGAAGAGCCGGGGGCGGAAGACGTCAACCGCTATGAGTCTTTTAACTACATGATGACCCAGCACCTGCCGAAGACCATCAACCTGTATGCCTCGGACGGTGTGACGGTGGTGGACACCTTTACCACCCAGCCGGGCAATGTCACCTACGACGAAGGGAAGACTTTCGAATCCCTTCAGCCCTTCCGCTATGCAACGCTGGGGCCGGAGTTCGGCGGAGACAATGAGCCTTACGGGACCTTCGAGATGGCGGAAAATGTGGAGGCGGACGGTAAGAAGCTGGATCTGATTCTTTCCTGCCCCTGGAAGACGGTGCTTGGCAGAAGCGGACTGATCCGCCAGTCGGAGCTGGGATGCGACTGCCACAGCAGGGAAGAGTTTGAGGCGTGGCTTGAGACTCAGCCCGGAGACCGCTATGTGAAGGTCTATAATGAGCTGAACTTGAACGAGGTGATAGATTTCTTCCGGGTGGGACCGGCGGAAAGCTATGACCGGAAGCATTTTACCGAGGAAGGCTATCAGCAGGAGAACCGCGTGGTGGAAGTCACTTACCAGAGCGATGACGCGGCCACCTTCGTGGAGGCGCAGACCGGATTTATCAAGCCTTATGAGCTGGATGAGACCATCGAAAATGAGGCGGATTTCCAGGCCTGGGCAGAGAAGCAGACGAAGGACGTGTGGGTGCGGATCTACGATGCGGACGGCATCAATGTCATCGATTACTGCCACATCCTTCCGGATGACGCGGTGGTCTGGACCGAGAAGACCGAGTATACGGACGAGAAGGGCGAGACCTCGGAAGAGGGCGCGGTGATGTGGTTCGCGGTCAATGAGGAGGGCCTCTACTACGGAAACTGTGCGGGAAGCGAGGAGGCAGCAGCCCACGGACTTCCGGCAGATAAGATCAACCTGGATCTGGTGGCGGCGGTCGGAGACCACGGGATCGGCGGCTACATGGATACTCATGAGGACCACTTCGAGACGGAAGAGGAGTTTCAGGAGTATCTGGCTCATCAGTATGATGAGAAGTACCGGTTTATCTATGACTGCAGCGGCAAGACGGCCGTGGACTGGTGGCACCAGGAAGCGGGCGTGCAGAACGTCGGATTCTTCGGAATCAACGAGTTCGATGAAGCATTTGCCTGCGCGGATACGATCGAGACCGTGAAAGAACTCTACGGGAAAGAGGTGGATCTGATCGCCGTGACCGGAGAAAACGGGACAGACGGATTCGTCCGCCAGTCGGAGCTTGGCTGTGATGTGACGAGTCAGGGAGGTTTCGACTACTGGCTGCGGCAGCAGACCGGAGAGCACCGTGTGCCGGTCTATGAAGCGGACAGCAGGACCGTCGTGGACACCTTTGTATACGGAAAATAAAACAGTGTGGGACAGAAAGCTGCGGGCCTCCTCCGGGAGGCCCCTTTTGCGTGGAGGAAAGGGAAAAGGAGGATGTTTTTTCCTTCATACACCGGCCTTCCCCCTTTACACCATTTTACAAAAGTGTTAAAATTTAACCATAGTATGCATTCAAGGCCTTAGTCTGCCCGTATGCAGGCTATCGCCAATAATAGACCGTCACCATCGACGGCCAAAAGGTGCAGAACAATCATACAAGGAGGATTTTTTCATGGCAAGAAAAATGAAGACCATGGATGGAAACACGGCTGCGGCTCATGTATCCTATGCGTTTACCGACGTA
>JAFPYK010000031.1 GCA_017412265.1 Lachnospiraceae bacterium | reverse complement strand
GCTGTCACTCATGAGCGACAACTGCTATAATATAACACCGCGGAGACGATCTGTCAACAGGTTTTTTAAAAAAACTGAAGAAATCAGGCCGCCGTTTTCCGGTCGGTGATACACATCATAGCACGGTCCCGGGGAGTTGTCAACCTTCTTTCGGCCCCTTTTTGGCCCCCCGGCGGCAAAACTTTTCCCCCCTTGTGGGCGTCGGATCGACCACCCACAAGATGTAGAAAACGCGCGAAAAACAAGCCTCGGCGCTCCGCCGCATGACACAAAAAGCGGGCAGCCATCGGCCGCCCGCCCTGCCCGGGTCACACGAGATTCACCCGGACTTCTTATTCATTTTCCGCCTTTTTCTCCGCTTCCGGCTCCGCCGCGGCCTCCGCGGCAGCCTCCTCCGCTTTTCTTCCTCTTCTCCTTCTGCGGCTCGTCCCGTTCTCATCCCGGTTCTGTCTCGCCCTCCTGCGCAGCGCGAGGAAGAGCTTCACGACACCGAAGATCGCGGCCACCCACAGGATCACGAAGATGAAGTTCGACACCAGCCAGACCAGCAGATCCTGCAGGAACTCGCTGACGCGGTAGAGCTGCCCGGTAAATCCCTTCACGAGACGTCCGCCGAGCGTCTGCTCATTGCCGACCACCTCACGGTTGACCTCGGTCACATACATCGTCACCGTGCTGTAGTCCACGTCGTAATCATATCCGTTCTTGACCGACTCATAATTCTGCAGCTCGTAGCGCACCTCGGTCAGCCTCTGCTCGATCGCGAGGATGTCCGTCAGGTTGTCCGCCTGCTGCATGAGCTCCAGCAGCCGGCTCTGCTCCGTGCGCAGCGCCTCGATCCGGCTCTCCGTATCGATGTAGTTGAGCGTGATGTTGCGGCTCGTATTGCGCACACTCGTCACATTGCCGAGCGCGGACACCGAGTCGATGAACTCCAGGCGCTTGTCGCTGGGCACGCGCAGGTACAGCTCCGCGCTCCGGTATCCGCTGGTCCTATTATATATGTAGGAATTCTGCTCGTGACCGCCCGCGGCCCGCAGCGCCTCGTAGACACCGTTCAGGTATTCGTCATAGTGCTCCGTCTGGACATCCAGCTCCGTCGTGTAGATAATCTTCGCATTTTTCTGGGCCTGCTCCGCTGCCGCCCCGGATCCGCCGCTGTCCGCGGTCTTCTCCTCCGCGACTCCGTACGAGGTCTCTGCCCGTGTCGTCTCGTAATACTCCTCATCTTTGGCCATGTAATTGCCCGCGCTCTTCGCGGCGCAGCCGACGAGCGTAAGCACCATGACCAGCAGTATCGCTGCTTTGCCGAATCTTCGTCTCTTCATCTTCCACGTCCCTTTCTGATACATGCATCAGGGTCACCCCTGTTACTTCATATACCCGTGTACGGGCCATTTGGTTGCATTCTCCGCCGGAATCCGGCAGCATTTTCCGGAAAATGTATCGTATACACGCAAAAAGGCTCCCGACCGCGTGGCCGGAAGCCCTGCAAAGCTTCCCAGGGGCCGGCCTGCCGCCGATACCCGTTCACATCACTGCTGCGCCTGCTTCTGCGCCAGAATCTTCTTCGCAGAAGAGATTCTCACGCACAGGGTGAAGATCTCCATCGCCTGCTCCAGCTCCTGCAGAGAAGGATACGTCGGGGCGATCCGGATGTTGGAATCGTTAGGATCCTGCCCGTAAGGCCAGGTCGCACCGGCCGGCGTGAACACAACGCCCGCCTTCTTCGCCCGCGCCACGATATCCTTCGCGCAGCCGGGCAGAGAATCAAACATCAGGAAATAACCGCCCAGAGGCTTGGTCCAGGTGCCGACCTCCAGTCCGCCGAGATCCCGCTCCAGGATATCCTCCACCGCCTCAAACTTCGGCCGGATGATATCCGCGTGCTTCCTCATATGCTCCACCATACCGTGGATGTCCTTAAAGAAGCGCACG
Organism: Lachnospiraceae bacterium; assembly: GCA_017412265.1. GTDB lineage: Bacteria > Bacillota > Clostridia > Lachnospirales > Lachnospiraceae > RGIG1588. The sequence goes on along the minus strand of JAFPYK010000031.1, from coordinate 2,027 downwards.
TGACGCAGCTGATTCACCTTGTCATGGCTGATCGTCTGATAGCGCAGATGCGTCAGGAAATCCTCCATGTTGTTCGGGCTCGTCGCGAGCGCCGCGATACCGCTGCCCGGGAAGGTGATCTTCGACGTCGAAGCAAACTTATAGACCAGGTCCGGATTGCCCGCGCGCTTGCACTCCGCAAGAATCTCGATCAGGTAATCCTGGTGATGGTCATACAGATGATGCATGCCATACGCATTGTCCCAGAAGATACGGAAATCCGTCGCCGCCGGCTCCAGACGCGCGAAGCGCCGCACCGTCTCATCCGAATAAGAATAGCCCTGCGGATTCGAATACTTCGGCACGCACCAGATGCCCTTGATCGACGCATCCTCGCGCACCATCCGCTCCACGATATCCATATCCGGCCCTTCCGGCGTCATCGGCACCGGGATATTCTTGATCCCGAAATACTCCGTGATCTTGAAATGCCGGTCATAACCGGGCGTCGGGCAGAGGAACTTCACCTCCGGCAGCTTCCCCCAGGGCGTGCTGCCCATCACACCGTGCGTCCACGCGCGGCTCACCGTATCGAACATGACATTCAGCGAAGAGTTTCCGTAGATCACGATATCCTTCGGATTATTCTCCATCATATCGCCCAGAAGCTCCCTCGCCTCCTTGATTCCGGTCAGCTGCCCGTAGTTACGGCAGTCCGTTCCGTCCTCACACGTCAGGTCCGAAGTCGAATCCAGCACGTCCATCAGGCCCATGGACAGGTTCAGCTGATCCTGGCTGGGCTTGCCCCGGCTCATGTCCAGATGCAGGCTGAGCGCCTGAATCTTCTTGTACTCCGCCTTCAGCTGTGCAATCTCCTGCACCAGTTCTTCCGCTGTCAAATCTTTGTAAGGCTTCATATGATCCCCCTTTTCTCACTGGGAAATGCCAGTGTTACCAAGGTAGTTTACTCGCCTTCCCACAAAGATTCAATGGAAAATTGATAAAAATTGCATTTTAACCGAAAAATCTTTCGATATTTTCGAGAATTTTTTTATTATAACGGCCGATCAGCTGCGTGGACGTTCCCGCGCTCTTCTGCGGACAGATCACATTCGGCCGCAGGAACAGGCTCTCATCGCCCAGTCCCCACTTCTCATCGCAGATGTAGTAATTACGCGAATCCAGCAGCCATTCGCCCAGCACCTCCGGCTCCACGAACGGCCCGATCGCGATATTCATCATGATCTTGCCGCTGCCGAAACGGGCCATCTCCTCCCGCCCGACGATAACCGCATTTTTATTCAGGCAGCCGATGCAGATCTCCACGGTCTCCATCAGATCTCCCAGCGGCAGATACGTCGCCTGCACGTCATCCTTCTTCGTCCGGCTGTAATAGTACACGTCCGCCCCGAAGAAATTCAGCGCCGCCGCGATCCGGTGCCCGACCGTGCCCATGCCGAGGATGCCCACCTTGTGCCCGGTCAGCTCCGTCGGCATCGCGCGCCACTGGTGCGCCCCGAATCCGTGCAGCAGCTGCACCAGCTCACTGATCACGAACTCCACCACGCCCTCGTCGCCGTAATCCCGGATGCCCGTCACCACGATGCCCCTCGCGTTCGCCGCGCGGATATCCACATTCGCGCTCTCCGGATTATACAGGCTGCAGCACATGCCGATGTAGCGCAGGTTCGGGCAGGCCGCGATCACCGCCTCCGTCACCTTCACCTGCAGCGCGACCAGCAAACCGTCACTGTCGCCCACCACCTCGATGAGCTCCTTGTCATCCCGCGGCACATAAGGCACGAACACCACCTCATCCGCAAACTCCTCGCGCATCCTCCGGCGCGAATCCTCCGTAAACCGCGTGGGCCCGACCACCGTCAATTTCTGAAACCGATCCATTCCCGAACTCCTTTCCATAGGTTTGTGCCATTATTGTAACACAGAATTCCTCCGCGCACACCCGGAAATCCCCCGCATTTCTCCGGAAACTCCTTGACAAGCCTCCTTTAATTTTACAAAATAAATTGTTTACAATGTATTGAATC
>JAFPYK010000293.1 GCA_017412265.1 Lachnospiraceae bacterium | reverse complement strand
GGTGCGTCTTCCAGCCGCACACCTACAGCCGGACGAAGGAGCTGCTGTACGAGTTTGCTGATGCGCTCGCCCTGGCGGACCACGTGATCCTGGCGGACATCTACGCGGCCAGAGAGAAGGATCCCGGGGATATCTCCTCCGCGGATCTGCAGAGACTCATCGCCGCGAAAGGCACTCCCTGCGAGTATCTGCCCACCTTCGAACAGATCGAAAAATTTATTTTAAAAAATTGTATGCCCGGCGATTTGTTGATAACCATGGGCGCCGGAGATGTGGTAAATATTGGAGAATCCCTGCTTAAGGGATGAGTTGTCCACATCATCCACAAACACAGACGTCACCTGTCGAAAGCACGATTGTGGATCATTTTCACCGGGATCGCCCCCTGCGGGCGGTCCCGTTTTTGCCTGTAAAATCAAGGTTTTTCCGGTTAGCACAGGCGAATTCCACAAAGTTATCCACATTATCCACAATTCCATTCGCGCCTGATAGAACGCCTCCCGCTCATTTGCATTTTCCGCAGGAGGTGCTATACTTGACTCATCCGACCAGGTGACTTTCATCAGACGAAGAAGAGACATAGCCGGGGGGTGATCTCCCCGGTCTATTTTTTATCGATACAGAAGCAGTAACAGGGGGCAGTACACCATATGACAGACAAAGGAACATTTACGATACAGGCGCCGGAGGAGCCGACCCATCTGGAGGTTTCCACGGTCTTCATCGACCGCTACATGCCGGCCGCCAACGGGACATTTGTGAAGATCTATCTCAGTCTTCTCCTCTGCCAGAAGACCCATCCCGAGCGTCTCTCGCTCACCTATCTGGCGGACCTTCTGGGGGAGACCATCTCGGATATCTACCGGGGCCTGCAGTACTGGGAGCGCGAAGGGCTCCTGCTCATCCGCCAGGGAGAGGACGGGCGGATCGTCTCGCTGACCATGCTGGAGCCTGAGGCGGACGACGAAGCCTCCGCCGCAGCCCGGAACCTGCGTCTGCCGGAACCCCCGGCGGCACCGGCCGCGCCCGAGGCGGACTTAGACCAGCTCTTTTCCGTCATCGAGACCTACTTCGGCCATCCGGTCAGCAAGGCTCATGTGGAGCTGATCGAGTACCTCTACGGAGAGCTGGAGTTCTCCGAGGACCTCATCGATTTCCTCTACGAGTACTGCGTCGGCGAGAAGGCCGTCTCCCGCCCGAGCTATATCCGGCAGGTGGCCCTCGGCTGGCACAAGGCCGGCATCACCACCCGCACCGAGGCGGCGAACGAGATCGCCCTCTATACCACGGAATTCCAGGTCGTCAACAAGGCCTTCGGCTTAAACCGCGCTCCCGGCAAGGTCGAGCGCGACTACCTGAACCGGTGGTTTCGCACCTGGGGCTTCTCCGCCGAGATGGTAGAAGAAGCCTGCACCCGCACGCTCCTGAAGCAGAACCGACCCGATTTCAAGTACGCGGACGGTATCCTGCGCCAGTGGCAGGCACAGGGGGTATTTACGAAGGAGGCCCTGCAGAACGCAGACCTGCAGCATCAGGTGAACACTCCTTCTCCCCGCGCCGCGCAGAACAGGCCGGCCCCTTCCGGCACCTTCTTCGCCTTCCCTCAGCGCGAGATCGACGAGGACGAGGAGGCAGAACTTGAGCGCAAATTGCTCCGCAAGGGCCGCGGCGCACGCTGACTGAATGATCCAGAGAGGAGAGGGCGAGGCACCAGCCGAGCCCCTGTAAGATACCATGGCACTTACCAGTTCCCAATACAACGAAATCATGCGGGAATATGACCGCAGGCAGGACCAGGTCCGCACGGACCTGCAGAGACGCCGGGACGAGATCGACGAGAAGATTCCCGCGTACCGCGAGCTCACGGCCGAGCTGGCCGGGGCTTCTCTGGCCTCGGTGCGCCGCGCATTTGCGGGCGGGGACGAATCCGCACCCGAGGATCTCTCACGTCTCTCCGACGACATCCGGCACCGCAAGGAGGAGCTTCTCCTCTCCCACGGCTACCCGGCCGATTACCTGGACCCGAAGTGGTTCTGCCCGGACTGCCAGGACACCGGCTACATCGGTTCCGACCGCTGCCACTGCTTCCGCAAGGCAGCCGTGCAGCTTCTCTACCGCCAGTCCGCCCTCAGCGACGTGCTGGAGAGCGAGAACTTTGATCACTTTGACGAGTCCTGGTACGACGATTCGGTCACCGAGACCTCGACGGGGCTCTCCCCGCGGGAGAACATCCGCGAGATCCGCGAGGTTCTGGAGGGCTTCGCCCGCGGCGAGTCCGGTGTCGGCCGGAGTTATTTCCTCTACGGCAACACCGGGGTCGGCAAGACCTTCCTCTGCCACTGCGTCGCGAAGGAATTCCTGGACCGCGCACGCGGGGTGCTCTTCTACACCGCGCCCGGCCTGGTCCACCTGCTGGAGGAGGACCGTTTCCGCCGCGGCGGGGATGACCCCTCCGCCACCGCGAGCCGCATCGACGCGCTCTACGAGTGCGACCTTCTGATCATCGACGACCTCGGAAGCGAGCTGGTCAACACCTTTATGGCCTCCTCGCTGCTGGAGATCATGGACCACCGGCGCGACGCCGGCCTCTCCACGATCCTCTCCTCCAACCTGCCGCCCTCCGAGATCCGCAAGATCTACAGCGAGCGCATCTACTCCCGGCTGATCCGGGATTATGTCCTGCTCAAGCTGACCGGACGAGATATCCGCCGCCGGCTGGCCGAGCGTTGATTTTTCAAGGAATATCAAGGGATTTCTGCTCCCGTCCGTTGACGAAGAGCCTCTTCCTGTGATATAAAGAGTGTGCCCCCACCAGGGGCATTCACACAAATGAATAGATCGTAAGATTCGACCTGTATACATCGTTTTCAGCGAAGGAGGGCAAGCCAATGCCGCGTAATATCACCGAGGACTCCATCCCGGTCAGTTCCCTTGGAATCATCGCTTTAGAGAGCAGCAAGGACATCGGTCAGAAGGTTGACGACTATCTCGTCCAGTGGAGGAGCAGCCGCGAACACCCGAAGAGTGAGTCCACCGCATTTAACGGTTATCAGAGAGACTCCTATCTCATCAGCGCCGACTGCCCCCGGTTCGGTTCCGGCGAGGCGAAGGGCGTCATCAACGAGTCCGTCCGCGGCGATGACATCTACCTCATCGTCGATGTATGCAACTACAGCCTGACCTACACCGTCTGCGGCTACACCAACCACATGTCGCCCGACGATCACTATCAGGATCTGAAGCGCATGATCTCCGCCATCGGCGGCAAGGCCAAGCGCATCACGGTCATCATGCCCTTCCTCTACGAGGGACGCCAGCACAAGAGAGGCGGCCGCGAGTCCTTAGACTGCGCGCTCGCCCTGCAGGAGCTCACCTCCATGGGCGTGGACAACATCATCACCTTCGACGCCCACGACCCCCGCGTGCAGAACGCGATCCCGTTAAAGGGCTTCGAGAACATCATGCCCTCCTACCAGTTCATCAAGGCCATCCTGAAGAACGTCGATGACATCAAGATGAACAAGGACCACATGATGGTCATCTCCCCCGACGAAGGCGCCATGAACCGCTCCGTCTTCATCGCCAACATGCTTGGCGTGGACATGGGCATGTTCTACAAGAGACGCGACTACTCGACCATCATCGACGGCCGCAACCCGATCGTAGCCCACGAATTCCTCGGCGACGACATCACCGGCAAGGACATGCTCATCATCGATGACATGATCTCCTCCGGCGACAGCATGCTGGACGTCGCGAGAGAGCTGAAGCGCCGCGGCGCAGGCCGGATCTTCGTCCTGGCCACCTTCGGCCTCTTCACCAACGGCCTCTCGAAGTTCGACCAGGCGAAGGAAGAAGGCATGATCGACTACGTGCTCACCACCAACCTGGTGTACCAGTCCCCGGAGCTTCTCTCCAGGGAGTACTATGTGAACGTGGACATGAGCAAGTATATCGCGCTGATCATCGACAATCTGAATCACGATTCGTCCATCAGCGAATTCCTGGAGCCGAGC
>JAFPYK010000292.1 GCA_017412265.1 Lachnospiraceae bacterium | reverse complement strand
TGTTCGTCAGGCCAGAGGTATGCCCGTGGTTAGTTTGTTTCCATATCCGGCTTCCTTCAGATCCCACCTCGCGGTGGACACCCTTGCCTTCGGCTTTATCCTTCCCACTACCGGGCGGATTCGGGACTTTCACCCGTTAGAAACGTGCGCCGCCAGGCGCACAACAAAGGAAGAGCCCGGGAATGCTGACATCAAGCATTCCCGGGCTCTTGAGCAATTGAGTTTTTCTCATCGAATGTATTTCCATCCGCATTCCTCATTCATATACTCTGTCAGATCCTTCACATAATCCAGTTCGTGATCCTCAACGACCAGATAGCCGATCTCCCGCGTCACATCATTCGTAAACACCAGAATACATCGCCTGTAGAATTCATCGTTGGAATCATCTCCCGGCTGCAGGAACCGGAACTGATCATCGCCTATAGAGAAGACCGGTTCGATGGTCCTCTTGGTCTGACCCTCATAGACTCCGGTTTCCAGCGCCTCCGTTCGAAAATGATATCTTGATTCTATCGCTGCCAGCTCCATTTCATATTCTTCCGGACGGTATTGGCAGATCAGCGCGTACGACCGTGACAGGAAGATCACCGAATTCCAGATATATTGATGGTATTCCAGAGATTCGGGCTCCCCGACTTCCATCGGCAGATCAAGCCGGATCTGGTAGACTTCAGAAGCTGCCGCCTCAAATCTTTCTTTTGCGTTTTCCCTCGTGCTGTGATGGTGTCTCACATTCGGCCAGCACAGATTGAGAAGGCAGTACACCGTCAGCAATACACACCAGAGGATGACAAGCCACCGTTTCTTCGGGCGATCGGACAACAGAAGCAGAACGATCCGCGTGACCATCAGTCCGATCACGATCAGACTGCAGAAAAACCAGACATTTGATCGGTCGAGCACCAGATGAACCACGGACACAGATAATATAAACAACACCAAAGATACCGCACAGCCGATGAGAAAAGCAATCCGGATATGTCGACGGTGAATCTGTCGTTCTTCCCTCTCCATCTGACAACCTCCATAAATCTTAGTTTTATTTCAGCCGCAAACTCTCCCTTGCCCGGTCCGTTCCTTCTCCGCCCATCTCCAGGAAGAAACGAGACAGCTCCATCTCCTTGGAATACCGCTCCCGGACCGCATAGACATGCAGGAATCTGCGTGCACGGGTCATCGCGACATAAAACATCCGCCGCTCCTCCTCGATATCCGAGTCCAGAACCGCCTTGCGGTAAGGCAGAATCCCCTCATTGACATCCGGCAGAAACACGGCCGTGTACTCAAGGCCCTTCGCCTGGTGCATGGTGCTCACGATCACCGCGTCCTTCGCCTGGGCTTCCCTCGCATTGGCCTGCTGCTGTTCGGAGAGCCGTTCGCGGAACGCATCCATGTAGGCTTCCCACTCCTGCCAGGTGCGGAAGGCCTTCGCGCCTTCCTTCACTTCCTCGAGCACCTCGTGAAGATCCTCCGCGTGAATTCCGCGGGCGGACGCATATTCGTCCAGATAGTCCCCGTAGCCGATCTTTTTCTCGATATAGCAGATCGCGCTGTAGGGATCCTTGCCGAAGAGCATCTGCAGATCGAACTGGAACGACCGCAGGCGCTCCTCCATCCAGTCTTTGTCCTCATAGTATGCGATGAGATCCCGGAAGTCCACATAAGGCTCCGAGACGGCCTCCCGGCGGATATAGCGGTTCGGCCGGTTCATGATCTGCAGGAACAGCCCGCGCTCCCGGATACCCCCGGCAAACTTCATGTAGGCCAGCAGATTTTTCACGATCCAGTGATCATACAGACAAGGGACTCTCTCCTTGCTGAAGAAAGGGATATTGTACTCCGCAAGCTTCTCCAGGATTCCGCGGCTCTGTGTGTTCGTCCGCACCAGCACCGCCATCTCATGAAGGGGCATGCCGCCCTTCTGATATTCCAGGATCCGCCTCGCGATCCCCTCATACTCCTTCGCGCAGTCCGCGAAGACACGAGCTTCCACCGGGACACCCGGACTGTGTCCGGTCCGGACCTCTTTGGGGAACCGCACACGGTTATGCCGGATGACACGGGCCGCCGCTGCCAGGATCGCCCCGTCCGAGCGGTAGTTCTCCTCCAGCACCACCTTCTCGCACCCCGGATAATCCCTCTCAAACCCGAGCATGATCTCCGGCCTCGCCCCGCGGAAATGATAGATCGACTGGTCGTCGTCTCCCACACAGAAGAGGTGATTGGAAGGCTTTGCCAGGAGTTTTAATGTCTGATACTGGATCGGATTGATGTCCTGAAACTCATCCACCATGATGTAGCGGAACTTCTGACTCCAGGCCGCGCGGATGTCCTCTCTGGCGGACAGAAGCTCGTAGGCAAATACCAGCATATCCTCAAAATCAATCTTCCGGTTCGCCCGCAGCACCTGCTCATAATCCGCATAAACCTGCCGGAAGATCTCATCCGGGCAGTTCATGGAATGATAGTATGCAGGGTCCATCCGCTCTTCTTTCACGAAGCCGATCTCGGTGATCAGCCCGCTCACGAGGTCCTCCTCCTCGAGCAGCTCGGCCTGCCGGTGCCTCAGACTCTCCGTCACGATCTGGCGCCTCTCCTGCTCCCGCAGGATGTCATTGCCCGTGTAACCGTAGGCGTAGCGAAGAATCGTAAAAAACACGCTGTGGAAGGTCCCGAAGGTCACCTTCGCGCAGTCAGGCGATCCCTGCATGAGGGCCTGGAACCGCTCCTTCATCTCCCTGGCCGCCGCATTGGTAAATGTCACGACCAGGATCTGCCCCGGCTCGACACCGTTCCGGATCAGCGCCCGAATCCTCTGCGTGATCACATAGGTCTTGCCGGAGCCCGGCCCCGCCAGAACTAACATAGGGCCATCCCTGTGTGCGATGGCCCTTTTCTGTGCTTGATTATTCCGATACATTTGCTTCCAGTTTCTCGATGCCCTTGCGGATTCTCGCAAGGCTCTCTTCCTTGCCCAGGATCTCCATGATCTCGTAGGCACCGCCGGGCGTCATCTGCTTGCCGGAGACCGCCGTGCGCAGAGGCCACAGCCCCTGGCCGTTCTTGATGCCCTTCTCCTGGATGTAGCCCATGATGCAGCCCTCGAGGCCCTCACGGCTGTAGTCCTCGAGTGCCTCCAGGCGCGGCAGCATCTCCTTGAGGACCGCCAGAGAATTCTCGCTGTTGGTCTTCATCTTCTTGTGGGTGTACATCGCGGCGTCATACTCCGGCAGCTCCTCGAAGAAATCGATGAGCGGCTTGATGTCCGGGAAGACCTCAATCCGGGTCTTGACCAGGCGCGCGATCTTGACCAGGTCCAGATCCTTCGTGACCACCTCGCGGATCACCGGGATCGCCCGCTCAAGATAAGGCTCCTCGTCCATCGCCTTGATGTACTCGCCGTTCATCCATCTCGCCTTCGCGATGTCGAAGACCGCCGGGCTCTTGTTGATCCGGTGATAGTCGAACTTCTCGACCAGCTCCTTAAGCGAGAAGATCTCGCGGTCCTCCGCCGGGCTCCAGCCAAGAAGCGCCACATAGTTGATGACTGCCTCGCTCACGAATCCCTGCTCGATCAGGTCCTCGTAAGAAGAATGTCCGCTTCTCTTGGAGAGCTTCTTGTGCTCCTCGTTCGTGATAATCGGGCAGTGGATATACACCGGAACTTCCCAGCCAAACGCCTCGTACAGGCGGTTGTACTTCGGAGAAGACGACAGATACTCATTGCCGCGCACCACGTGCGTGATGCCCATCAGGTGATCATCCACGACATTGGCGAAATTATAGGTCGGATAGCCGTCGGACTTGATCAGGATCATGTCGTCGAGCTCTTCGTTCTCCACGGAGATGTCCCCGTAGATCACGTCCGAGAAGGTCGTCGTGCCGGTGTCCGGGTTGTTCTGCCGGATCACGTAAGGGATGCCCGCGGCCAGATTCGCCTCAATCTCCTCCTTGGACAGGTGCAGGCAGTGCTTGTCGTACTTGACGATCTCCTTGCCCTCCTCGTCCACGGTGGTCTTAAGCCCCGCCAGGCGCTCCTTCGTGCAGAAGCAGTAATACGCCTCGCCCTTGTCGATGAGCTCCTTCGCGTACTTCATATAGATGCCGGCCTTCTGCCGCTCGCTCTGCACATACGGTCCCACGCCGCCGTCCTTGTCCGGCCCCTCATCGTGCACCAGGCCGGTGTCGCGAAGCGTCCGGTAAATGATATCGACAGCGCCCTCAACATATCTCTCCTGATCGGTATCCTCGATACGAAGCAGAAAATCTCCTCCCTCATGCTTGGCGATCAGATAAGCGTAAAGCGCGGTTCTTAAGTTGCCCACATGCATCCGGCCGGTCGGGCTGGGCGCATATCTGGTACGAATCTTGTCCATAGATGACTCCCTCTCTTTATACTGATTTTACAGGCAGGCCTGTGCTTACTGCATCAACTGCATATACTCCTGCATCATGCTCTGGAAGGCCGGATCCTTCATCATCGAAGATAACATCGAGACAAGCATCACGAACACAATCACAGACACGAGCAGCTGGGCCCTGGCCCAGTTTTTCTTCGTCTGGCTGATCCTGCCCGAGAACGACCATATGACGGTCATCACGAGGAAGGCGATCATGCCGAAGACCGGAATGAACGGAAGAATCAGCGTGGCAAACCAGTTGCCGAAACTGATCGTCTCCCCGTTCGCAGCGGAAGCAGCCGGAGCGGCCGGAGCCGCAGTCTCCTGCATCGGCGTCTTGCCGTAAGCCTCGTCAAAACGGTCTCCCCTGCGCAGCGAAGCGCCGCAGTTCGGGCAGAAATGCGCATCATCCTCAACGGTCTTGCCGCAGATTTCACAGATCATAATCCTTCAATCCCCCTCTTCTAAGGCTCTGGCGCGGACCCGCAGGCCCGCTCTTGCCGCAAGCCGGGCTTTATGAGCCCGGCTGCAGGCAGATTATACCATTCACTCTGTCATTTGTAAAGAATCCTACTCCGTGCGCAGCGCGGTCACCGGGTCGCTCTTGGCGGCCTTGCGCGAAGGGATCAGGCCGCCGATCAGTGTAAGCACGACACTTAAGATGATCAGGACCACGCCCGCCTCCAGCGGAAGCACCGCCCGCACGTCGCTCCGGCCGGTCAGATGCGCCAGGATCTGGTTGATCGGAATGATCAGCAGGGCAGAGATGCCCACGCCCAGCACGCCCGCCAGCAGGCCCGTGATGACCGTCTCCGCGTTGAAGACGCTCGAGATATTTCTCTTCGAGGCACCGATCGCGCGCAGGATACCGATCTCCTTCTTGCGCTCCAGGACACTGATGTACGTGATGACGCCGATCATGATCGACGAGACCACCAGCGAGATGGCCACAAATGCGATCAGCACATAGCTGATGGCGTCGACGATCTCCGTCACCGAAGCCATCATCGTCCCCACGATATCCGTGTAGACGATCACCTTCTCCTCCTCGCCGGCCGCCGTCATCAGTTCGTTGTACCGCGTGATGATCTCACTGATCGCGTTCTTGCTGTCAAAATCCTTCGGATAGATCGTGATGGAGAAAGGCACCTCCGGATCCGCGTAGCCGAAGCCCGTCAGATTCGAATCGTAGGTCGTCTGCGTCTTCGACATCATCGAAGCCATCAGCTCCTGCAGCTCCTTCTCATCCATCCTCATCTCGACCGCTTCCGCGAAGGCCTCCGGATGGACCGAGAATGCATCCTCCATGCCGGCCATGGTCTTCTCCATGGTCTTCTTGAGGGCCCGCTCCATCTTCTTCGACACGTCCTTCATCATGGACTGCATCGCTGAAGAGATGCTCTTCATGATGACCTCCGTGTAGGACGTCATCAGCGCGGACACATTCTCCGAGAGCTTCCCTGCGATCTCATCGGCGTTGATCGTCTCCGCCATATGCTCACGCACGCTCTTCTTGCCTTCCTCGCTCTCCAGGAACGTCCGGAACGCCTCATTGATCTTCACCGCGTCCGCCGTCTCATGCTCCGCGGCGTAGGCCTCATAGCCCGCGGCAAGCTCCGCCGCAAGCGCAGCCATATCGATCTGCGGCAGCTGCCGCGTCTCTTCCTCGTTCTCCTCATCCGCCGGCGGCAGGTTCTCCATCGCCTCCTCCAGGTACTTCTGAAGGATCGCGGCCGCCTCGTCCGAAGACAGATAGGCCTGCAGTGACTCCCCGACCTTCGACGTGTCATAGGCCGCGTCATCCTCCGGCAGCGAAGCCTCAAAATCCGCCAGGATCGCCTCCATCGCGGGCTGCAGCTTCTCCTGCGAGACCTTGATCTCCACCCCGTCCAGAAGCTTCGCCAGATCCTCCGCCGTAAGCTCCGGCATCTCGCCCGCAAGCGAGTCCGCGTCAAAATACTTCGACACGTCCAGGTCCGAGAAGTCCATCTTCGAGAACTCCGACGTATCGATCTTCAGCTTGTCCGGGTCAAATGAGAAGACCTTCTGAAGCGCGTCCTCATTGACCGAGAAGATCGTGCTCAGGTCAAAATGATTCTCATCGTCCGGCGCGTCAAAGGCCTTGCCCGTGATCACATTGGTATCCGGGTCCTCCAGCTGCTGCTTCACGATCTCGGAATTCGCAGCCTCCTCGATCACCTCATTGATCAGCCCCGCCGGATAATAGATGCCGGACGAGAGCATCTCCACATTCGCGTCCTCCCGGTGCTTTGCCACACCGACGACCGTCATAGAGATCCCTTTTCTCACCAGCTCCTTCATATAAGCCGCGTCGTCCGTCTTATTCTTCCAGACCTGATACTCCGGATCATAGACATAATAGTCCGCGGCACGCACGCGCCGGAACTCAATCCCCAGGAAATCTGTATATTTGTAGGTCCCGGCCGCCTCCGGCATCTTCGTGTTCTCCCCCTGGGAGAAGTTCTTGATCATCTCCTCCAGCTGGGCCGTGTCCTTCATGCCCAGCGTGTACAGGGCCAGATCGCTGATCGCCCCGCTCTCGAAGATAATCACGATGCACTCATGATTGTTCTCCGGCCAGCGCCCGGCCATCACCTCATACTGGTTGATGTAGAGGTCCGGATTCTCCGGCAGCGCCGCGAAGACGTCCGTATTCATATAAGACGAGAAGATGCTCGACCCGCCCGTGAATCCCAGCGAATCAAATGAGTGGTCCGGGTGCACCTGCCGGTAGCCGCTGCTGCTGTCATCCAGCCGGTAGATCTGCGGCACCACCTGGTAGCCGTACTCCACCGACTTCGCGTACCGGTCGATCTCGCTCTTCGGCCCCTCCAGATAATTCTTAAACGAGGCCAGGTCATTGGACGTCACTCGCGAGATCATCCTCTCGACCATCTGCGCCTCATAGACCTCGGCCTGCCGCCGTTCCTCCCACTCCTCCTGGCTCGTCCGGCCCGCCGTCGGGTCAAACGAGAAGCTCGAATTCGTGATCATCACCGGATACTCTGAGAGC
>JAFPYK010000291.1 GCA_017412265.1 Lachnospiraceae bacterium | reverse complement strand
TGGACGGCCTGACGAGGATGCCGGAGTACCCGGAGGAGTTCGGGGCGAGGGCATTTAAGATCGCGCGCGATGAGGAGGGTAAGCGCCTGACATATCTCAAGGTGACCGGCGGGAAGCTTCTCGTCAAGGAGTCTCTGACGCGCGACGGGGAGAAGATTCAGCAGATCCGGGTCTATTCGGGCAGGAAATACGAGGCGGTGCCGGAGGTGTCTCCGGGCATGGTCTGCGCAGTGCTGGGGCTGACGGATACGAGGCCCGGGCAGGGGTTCGGCTGCGAGGAGGACGCGCTTCTTCCGGTGCTCGAGCCGGTGCTGACGTACCAGGTGTATTTCCCCGCAGGGGTGGAGCCCTTCGTGATGCTTCCGAAGATGCGGGAGCTGGAGGAGGAGGATCCGAAGCTGCATGTGATCTGGATCGAGGAGACGCAGGAGATCCAGGTGCAGCTGATGGGCCGGGTGCAGCTGGAGGTGCTGCGCGAGGTGATGAAGGAGCGCTTCGGGGTCGAGGCTGAGTTCGGCTCCGGGAGTATCTTATACAAGGAGACGGTCGCGGCGCCGGTCGTGGGAATCGGGCATTATGAGCCGCTCCGGCATTACGCGGAGGTGCATGTGCTGATCGAGCCGGGAAGGCCCGGGAGCGGGATCACGCTCGCGACGGCCTGCAGCGAGGACGTGCTGAGCCGGAATTGGCAGCGGCTGATCCTGACGCATCTGGCGGAGAAGGAGCACCGGGGCGTGCTGACCGGATCGCCGGTGACGGATGTGAAGATCACGCTGCTCGCCGGGCGGGCGCATCTGAAGCACACGGAGGGCGGTGATTTCCGCCAGGCGACGTACCGGGCGGTGCGGCACGGGCTCAAGCGCGCCAGGAGCATCCTGCTGGAGCCGGTCTATGAGTTCCGGCTGGAGATCCCGGAGGAGAATATCGGCCGGGCGATGAGCGACCTGACCCGCATGGGCGGAGAGTTCGGGCCGCCGTATCAGGAGAACGGACGGGCGATGCTCGCCGGGACGGTGCCGGTCGCTTCGCTGGGGGATTACCAGGCGGAGGTGACGGCCTACACCCGGGGCACCGGCAAGCTTATGGTCAACGTCAAGGGATACGCGCCCTGCCACAACGCGGAGGAGGTCATCGAGGCCAGGGGATATGATTCGGAGACGGATCCGAGGAATCCCACGGGCTCGGTCTTCTGCGCGCACGGGGCGGGCTTCTATGTGGACTGGAAGGACGTGGAGCGCTACGCGCACCTGCAGGCGGTGCTCCCCGGAGACGAGGGGAGAGCAAGGCTGCGGGCCGACTCATTTGAGCCGCTGCCGGCGTATCACCGGGAGGAGGGCAAATGGATCGGCACGGATGAGGTGGACGAGATCGTGCGCTCGGCTTCTTCGGCGAACCGCGGGAAGCAGCGGCCGCGCAGAAACGGGGTCGTGAGGCGCCGCAGGGCGGAGCAGGAGATGAAGGTCCGCTCGTACGGGGAGGAGAGTGCCAGACGGCCGGCGAAGCCCGCGCCGAAGCTGGACGATTATCTGCTCGTCGACGGGTACAATATCATCTTCGCGTGGCCGGAGCTGCGGGCGATGGCCGAGACCAA
Organism: Lachnospiraceae bacterium; assembly: GCA_017412265.1. GTDB lineage: Bacteria > Bacillota > Clostridia > Lachnospirales > Lachnospiraceae > RGIG1588. Next base: position 1,149 of record JAFPYK010000291.1, on the reverse strand, counting down.
CGTGGAGGGGGCGAGGCTCGCCCTGCAGGATACCATGTGTGATTACAAGGCGATGTGGGGCGGCCAGGTGATCGTTGTCTTCGACGCCTACCGGGTGAAGGGGCACGACACCGAGATCTCGGATTATCACAATATCCACGTGGTATTTACGAGGGAGGCGGAGACCGCGGACCAGTACATCGAGAAGTTCGCGCATGAGAACAGCCACCGGTACAATGTGACGATCGCGACGTCGGACGGGATGGAGCAGATCATCATCCGGGGCGAGAACTGCCTGCTGCTGTCGGCGAGAGATCTGAAGGATGAAGTGGAACGGGTGAGGAATTCTCTGAGGGAGGAACACCTGCAGGAGAGCGTGACCCGGATGAATACGCTGGAGGAGAAGCTGAAGCAGGCCGGGGCGGACAAGATCCGCTGAGGCAGTACCATCCGGCCCGGGAAAAAGGAATAACCAAAGCATAAAAAGGCCGTGTGAAAAAACGTGAAAGCGTTTTTTCACACGGTTCTTTTTGTGGATGATTCTCTGTTTTTGTTGATAAAAGGGTATAGTTACCCCTACCCCACAAGTCATATCTTTTTATCTCTTATGCGGCGTGGTTGATTCTATTCTTTTTGTTCTGATATTTGTAAAGATTATGACCGATAGAGACCAGGAATACCTCGAGTTTCACGGATTTTATGCCTCTTCGCACAATTCGGCGATACCAACGGTCATTCTTCATGATTCCGAAGGTACCCTCTGCCTGAATCGATCGGTTCATCCTCAACAGTGCTCCATGAATGCTCTCCAGATTTTCAATCACTTCCCTGTGCATCCTGGTCAGTTCCTGATTGACACGTATGGTTCGATTCCCTTCGGCTCTTTTGCACTTTTCTGCATATGGACAGCCAGAGCAATCCTCGCATTGATAGATCTCCTCCTGGCGGCCATAGGCATTGCCTTTGACGTGCTTTCTATACTGAAAATGGAAGGCCTTTCCGTTAGGACATTGCATGAGCCCATCATCACCGATACGGAAGTTCACTGCACGGAAAGGATCTTCATGGTAGGCTTGATCCGTTGTTTCTTTCTTGAACATCGGAAACTTCATGTACTTTTCCATCCCGTTCTGCTCACAGAAAATGTAGTTATTATAGGACCCATAGCCT
>JAFPYK010000290.1 GCA_017412265.1 Lachnospiraceae bacterium | reverse complement strand
CATGCGGCAAGAAGCAGGAGAAGCCTGCGGAGCAGGGCAAGGTGTTCAACATCTACGCCTGGAATGAAGAGTTTAAGGGATTCTTTGAGAAGTATTACAAGGTTCCCGAAGGCGTTACCGTGAACTGGATCATCAACCCCAGTGACAACGGTGTCTATCAGCAGAAGCTGGACGAGGCCCTGTTAAACCAGGACAAGGCGGATGCGGATAAGAAGATCGATATGTTCCTCGCGGAAGCGGACTACATCGGCAAGTATGTAGATTCCGATTACACGATGGATGTCAGCTCCTTCGGATTCAAGAATGCCGATACGCAGTATGAGTATACCGTGAAGGCAGCTTCCGATTCCAAGGGTGTCTGCAAGGGCGTTTCCTTCCAGTGCTGCCCGGCGGCTGTGATTTACCGCAAGAGCATCGCCAAGGACGTGCTCGGAACCGACGTTCCTGAGGAAGTCCAGGCCAAGATCGACAGCTGGGATAAGTTTGACGCGGTTGCCGCGGACGCGAAGGCCAAGGGCTATTACATGACCGCTTCCTTCGCCGAGACCTTCCGTGCATTCTCCAACAACTGCACGACTCCTTGGGTTGACAAGGACAACAACCTTCAGTTTGACGATCAGATCAACAAGTGGATCGAGCAGACCGACAAGTACATCGAGAACGGCTACACCCTGACCGCCGGCGTGTGGGACAAGGAGAAGACCGACCAGATGTTCAAGGACGGCAAGACCATGTGCTTCTTCGGCCCGGCCTGGTACTACAACTTCTGCATGACCAACGCGCAGGACAAGGACAACGGCTGCGTGGGTGACTGGTGCATCGTCAAGGGACCTCAGGCTTACTTCTGGGGCGGCACCTGGCTGCTGGCTGCGACCGGTTCTGACAACACCGAGATGCTGAAGGATATCTTCGAGACCTTCACCGTGAATGAGGATGTCTGCTCGAAGCTGGTCGAGAACGAGAACCAGTATCCGAACAACACCAAGGTTGTCGACAAGTATGCGAACGACGCAAACTACGGAAATACCGCGATTCTGGACGGCCAGAACGACATCAAGGTCTTCTCCGAGCTTGCGAAGGATATCAAGTGGGAGAACCACACCAACTATGATCAGCTTCTGAACGAGGGTCTGCAGAATAAGCTGCAGGAGTTCTATAACGGCTCTGTGGACAAAGAGACCGCGATGAAGAATTTCTACAACTACGTGAAAGAGACCTACGCCAACATTAACGTGCCGGAACACTAATCGGACGGCGAAACGGGACTGCGGCAGGGGCTTCTCCTGCCGCAGTATCTGCGTCATCGGACCGTGTGAGGGCAGGCTGGCACTGCCCTCCTGATGTTGAGAGGGTACGGAGGTAACCGATATGAAGAAACCGAATCAGAAGAAAGGCAAGATGCCGGACAGCGTCAGCTACGCGAAGTGGGGCTACCTGTTCATCACACCGTTCTTTCTTGTGTATCTGGTATTTACACTGATACCGCAGTTTCTGACGATTTATAACAGCTTCTTTGAGTCTTACCGCGACGGCCTGACGCAGGTCGGCCCGAACTTCGTGGGACTGCAGAATTACATCACGCTCTTTACGCCGAATACGGACGGGGTGGTCCGGATCCTGAAATATGCCGGCAACACGATGATCATGTGGGCCGCGGGCGCTGTCCCGCAGTTTGTCATCGCGATGCTGCTCGCGATCTTCTTCACGAGCTACCGGCTCAATATCCGGGGCCAGGGCTTCTTCAAGACGGTGATCTATATGCCGAACCTGATCATGGCCGCTGCATTTTCCATGCTGTTCTATACGCTCTTCACGAGGGGCGGCCCGATCCAGGCGTACCTGGTATCGACCGGAGCCATCAATGCGACGTTTGATTTCTTCTCGGTGCGGGTGACCGTGCGCGGGATGATCGCGCTGATGAACTTCCTGATGTGGTTCGGCAACACGACGATCGTCCTGATGGCGGGAATCATGGGTATCGACCAGTGCCTGTTTGAGTCTGCGACGCTGGACGGCGCGAACTCCGTGCAGGTGTTCTTCCGGGTCACGATGCCGCTGCTGATGCCGATTTTCGTATACTGCTTCATCACGGCGATGATCGGCGGCATCCAGATGTTCGACGTGCCGCAGGTCTTAACCAACGGCAAGGGCAATCCGGACGAGCTCTCGCGGACCCTGGTCATGTACCTGAACGGGTACCTGACGAACAAGAACTACGGTATGGCGGGCGCGATCTCGGTCGTGATCTTCCTGCTGACGGGAATCCTGGGCTTCTTCGTCTATCGGATGCTCTCGGCACCGTATAAGGAGTCCGGCCGGCTTCACAGAGAAAGGAAGGGGAACGTCTTATGAATCATATGAGCAGGAATACCAAGGGAATGATCCAGCTGTTCATACTGAGGCTGTTCGCTTACCTGATCCTGATCTTCCTCAGTGTGCTGTGCCTGTTCTTCTTCTACCTGATGGTGATCAACTCGACGCGGTCCAACGCGCAGCTGGCCAGAGGCTTCTCCCTCGTCCCGGAAGGGAATTTCCTGAAGAACCTGGTCAACGCGTGGAACGACTCCTCGATCAATATCCCCAGGGGCATGCTGAACAGCCTGCTGATCGCGCTGAGCACTGCGGTTCTGACCACGTATTTCTCCGCGCTGACGGCTTACGGCATCCACGTGTATGATTTCAAGGGGAAGAAGCTGGCATTTACCTTCATCATGGCTGTCATGATGATCCCTCCGCAGGTGTCTGCGCTGGGCTTTGTGCAGATGATGAACAAGATGAACCTGACCAACAACTATATCCCGCTGATCATCCCCGGCATCGCAGCCCCGGTCGTCTTCTTCTACATGAAGCAGTACATGGAGAGCGTGCTGCCGCTCGAGATCATCGACGCGGCGCGGGTGGACGGATCCAACGAGTTCTATACATTTAACACGATCGTTCTGCCGATCATGAAGCCCGCGATCGCGGTGCAGATGATCTTCTCCTTCGTCAGCTCCTGGAATAACTACTTTATCCCGGCGCTGTTGCTGGACGAGGCAGAGCTGAAGACGGTCCCGATCATGATCGCCCAGCTCAGAAGCGCGGACTATTCAAAGTTCGACATGGGCAAGGTGTATATGTTCATCCTTCTCTCGATCCTGCCCGTCATCATCACCTATATCTTCCTGTCCAAGTCGATTATCCGCGGCGTGACCGCCGGAAGTGTCAAGGGATAAAGGACATGAAGATCTGGGAAGGTTATCAGAAGGGGATCAATCTGGGAGGCTGGTTCTCCCAGTGCGATCACACCGAAGAGAGATATGACAGGTTCGTGAGAGCGGAGGATTTCGCTCGGATCCGGGCCTGGGGCGCGGGCCATGTGCGTATTCCGGTGGACTATGAGCTGCTGGAGGACGCGCAGGGGGAGCCCAGGGAACATGGCTATGTGAGGCTTCACGAGGCGGTGCGGCTGTGCAGGGAAAACAGCCTGCACGTGGTGCTGGACCTGCACAAGACGGCCGGCTTCTCCTTCGACGCAAATGAAGGGGAGAGCGGGTTCTTCGACAGCCGAAGGTACCAGGAGCGGTTCTACCGGCTGTGGGAGCGGATCGCGGAGCATTTCGCGAAGGACGCGGACCTCGTGGCTTTCGAGCTGTTAAATGAGGTGACGAAGGCGTCTTACATGGAGGAGTGGAAGCGGATCTCGCTGGAGTGTGTCCGGCGGATCCGGGCGATCGCGCCGGAGACGTGGATCCTCCTGGGAGGATATGACCACAACAGCGCGAAGGCGGTGAAGGATCTGCCGGCGCCGCCGGATGAGCGGATCATCTACAATTTCCACTGCTATGAGCCGTTAGTTTTCACACACCAGGGGGCGCCCTGGATCGAGACGATGGATCCGGAGTTCCGGATTCGGATTGACGCAAACTACGGGGAGCTTGCCGCGCAGACCGAGAGGCTTCTGGGCGGATCGGCAGCGGGGCTTTCGGATTACCCGGCCGGGGAGCGGCTGTCGGAGGAGTTCTTCGAGAGATTCCTGGCGGAGGCGGTCCGGACAGCCGAGGAGCGGGGCGTGAGGCTCTACTGCGGTGAGTACGGGGTCATTGACCGCGCGGACCCGGAGGATGCGCTTGTGTGGTTTGAGATGATTCACCGTGTGTTCCGGCGCTACGGGATCGGACATGCGGCCTGGAGCTACCGGGAGATGGATTTCGGACTTGCGGACGCGCGTATGGACGCGGTGCGGGAGCGGCTGCTTGCGGCGATGTGAGCCGCGCAGTGTGCCTGATCAAATGGGAGGATAGATTGCTATGGCGGAAGTCAAGCTGGTAAATATCAAGAAGGTTTATCCGTTTAGCGGAGAGAAGGAGAAAAAGAGAAAGAAGCGTGACCAGGCGCCGGAGGAGAAGAAGAGCAATCTTCAGGTCACCGAGGAGGGCGTGGTCGCGGTGCAGGAGTTCAACCTGGACATCGCCAACAAGGAGTTTATCGTCCTGGTCGGGCCTTCCGGCTGCGGCAAATCGACGACGCTGCGCATGGTGGCGGGCCTGGAATCGATCTCCGGTGGCGAGCTCTACATCGACGGCGAGCTGATGAACGCGGTCGCGCCGAAGGAGAGGGACATCGCGATGGTGTTCCAGAACTACGCGCTCTACCCGCATATGAGTGTGTATGACAACATGGCATTTTCGCTGAAGCTGAAGCACCTGCCGAAGGCGGAGATCGACCAGAAGGTGCGGCAGGCGGCGGAGATCCTGGATATCACGCAGTACCTGAACCGCAAGCCGAAGGCTCTCTCCGGCGGACAGAGGCAGCGTGTCGCGATCGGACGTGCGATCGTGCGTGCTCCGAAGGTGATGCTGATGGATGAGCCGCTGTCCAACCTGGATGCGAAGCTGAGAAATGAGATGCGTGCGGAGATCATCAAGCTGCGCGAGCGGATTGATACGACATTTATCTATGTGACGCATGACCAGACCGAGGCGATGACGCTGGGCGACCGGATCGTCGTCATGAAGGACGGCTATATCCAGCAGATCGGAACGCCGCAGGAGGTGTACAACCATCCGGCGAACCTGTTCGTGGCGGGCTTCATCGGGATGCCGGTGATGAATTTCTATGACGCGAAGCTGGTGCGCGAGGGAGATCGGTACTTCGTGGAAGTCTGCGGATACCGCGTGGAGCTGTCCGCGGAGAAGGAAGAGCGGCTGGCAGCGAAGAATGTCGGCACGCAGGAGATCACGCTGGGCGTGCGGCCGGACCACACCGACCTGACAGACGAGGGAATCGCCTGCAAGGTGGATGTCACGGAAATGATGGGGGCTTCCGCGCATCTGCACGCGTCGGTGGACGGCCGCGACGTGATCGTCATCGTCTCGACGCAGGGGATGAAGAAGATCCCGCAGCGCGGGGACGAGATTCATATCTCCTTCGACGGGGATGTGGCGCATGTGTTCTCGAAAGAGGATGGGAAGAATCTGGAGTTTTAAAGGAAAAAATACTGCATCTGAGAAATGATGCATCCTCGAAGAGGAGGCATCCACGCACACGGGAAAAAATTACTGCATCCACTCATACGGTAGAACCGAATCGTTCGTGGATGCAGTAATTTTTTTTCGAGGTCGCGAGAGGGAAGGGAATGGAAAGGGGGAGGAGAAGAGAGAAGGGATGCAGGGCTCGCGGACGAGGGAAAGGAACCGAATCGTTCGTGGATGCAGTAATTTTTTTTCGAGGTCGTT
>JAFPYK010000289.1 GCA_017412265.1 Lachnospiraceae bacterium | reverse complement strand
CTCATTCAGGGCGTTTCTCTCAAGCTCCATCTCGCGCGAGACCCCCCCCTACGACCATTTATTGTAATTGCGGATGGTCTGGTCCGCATAATCCTTCGCCTCCTGCAGGATGCGGAGCGCCTCCTCGTGCGCCTCCTTCAGGATCTTCTCCCGGCTCACGTCGATCTTCTCATTCTTCGCGGCGAGCCGCTCCTTCAGCCGCTCCGCCTCTGCGCGAAGAGCCGCGATCTGCTCCTGCTCCTTCTCCATCTGCGCCCTGGAATCCTCCAGGTCCGCGATCAGGTCCTCGAAGCTCCGGGAATCATTGGCGATGTGCGTGTCCGCCTCCGCGATGATCTCCTCCGGCAGCCCGAGCTTCCGCGAGATCGCAAATGCGTTGCTCTTGCCGGGAATGCCCACCAGCAGCCGGTAGGTCGGCGAGAGCGTCTCCACATTAAACTCGCAGCTGGCGTTCTCCACGCCCTCCGTCGAGAGCGCGTAGACCTTCAGCTCCGAATAGTGCGTCGTCGCCATCGTGCGCACGCCGCGCTCCTTCAGGTACGACAGAATCGAGATCGCAAGCGCCGCGCCCTCCGTCGGGTCCGTGCCCGCGCCGAGCTCGTCAAAAAGCACCAGTGAGCGGCTGTTGGCCTTCTTCAGGATCTCCACGGTATTCACCATGTGCGAGGAGAAGGTGGAAAGGCTCTGCTCGATGCTCTGCTCGTCCCCGATGTCCGCGAAGACCTCCTGGAAGACCGACAGCTCCGACCCGTCAAAGGCCGGGATGTGCAGGCCCGCCTGGCCCATCAGCGTGAGCAGGCCCACGGTCTTCAGCGACACCGTCTTGCCGCCCGTGTTCGGGCCGGTCACCACCAGCAGCGTATATTCCCTGCCCAGCGCGACATCGATCGGCACGACCTTCTTCGGGTCGATCAGCGGATGTCTCGCCTTCTTCAGATTCAGGTACCCCTTCGCGTGGTAGACCGGCATCGTCGCCTTCTGGTGTCTGGCAAATGCCCCCTTCGCGAAGATGAAATCCAGCTTCATCAGGATCTCGACATTTCTCTTAAATGTCCCCGAATACGGGGCCGCCTCCTGCGAGAGCCGGTCCAGGACCTTCTGGATCTCCTCCTGCTCCCGGATCACCAGCTCCGCCAGGTCATTGTTGATCTTGACCACCGCCATGGGCTCGATGAACACCGTCGAGCCGGACGAAGACTGGTCGTGCGTGATGCCGGAGATCGCGTTCTTGTACTCCAGCTTCACCGGCAGACAGTAGCGGTTGTTGCGAAGCACGATCACCGCGTCCTGCAGCATGTCCCTGGAGGAATTCAGGATCCCGTTCAGGGCCGCGTGGATCTTGTCCCCGGTCTGCCGGATCTGCCGCCGGATGCGGGCCAGCTCCGCGCTGGCGTCGTCCGCCATCTCATCCTCCGAGATGATGCAGCGGTGGATCTCCCGGCTGAAGCCCGGAAGCCCCTCCAGCTCCGCGAAATACCCGGTCAGGGAATCCCCCTGCGGCTCTTCCTCATCGCCGGCCTCGCGCTCCCGGTTCTCGGTCTCCGCCGCGTACTCGATCGCGTGCTCCGCGATCTCCAGGCTGCGCGCCAGCGCCAGAAGCTCCGGCATCCCCAGGCTCCCCCCGACGTCCAGGCGAAGCAGCGAAGGGCGGATATCCCGCAGCCCCGCAAACGACACCTTCCCCCGCGCATAAATCCGGGAGAGCGCATCCGCCGTCTCCTGCTGGGCCGCCACGATCTCCTCCAGCAGGTTCATCGGCCGGAGATTCGCGCACTGCTCCTTGCCCAGCGGCGAATCCGCATACTGGGTCAGCTGTTCTATGATTTTATCGTATTCGAGTGTCTTTAACGCTTTTTTATTCATGGTTCCTGTAACGACTTTCTGCTCTTTATCACGGATGAGATCCGTTTCCTGTCCGTCTATTATACCAGAATCCCCGGAATAGAACAAGCCACGGGCAGAGAACTGTCCGTGGCTTGTGATCGTTCAATCAGATTCAGATGCCGAGCTTGTTCTTAATGGTCTCAAACGTCTTCTTGAAGAAGCCCTTCGCCTTCTCCGGAACATCCTTGTGCTCCTCGGCGAGCTGCTTGACGTTCTCCTTCACCGTCTTCACGGTGTCGGAATTCTTGATCTTCTCCGCGGTCTCGGCGATCTTCTCCTTCGCATTCTTAAACTGCTCGGAGTTGGTCACCTTCTCGGCGGTCTCCTTGATCTTCGCCTTCGCGTTCTGGACAGCGTCCGAATTGATCACCTTCTCGGCAGTCTCGGAGATCTTCTCCTTCGCGTTCTGGACCTTCTCGGAGTTGATCACCTTCTCGGCGGTCTCCTTGATGTCCTCCACGACGTCCTCAGCCTTCTCCTTGATGTCTTCCATCACGTCCTCGGCCTTCTCCTTGAAGTCCTCAGCCTCCTCAGCCTTCTCCTCGGAACAAGCCTCGCAGGCCTCTTCCGCTTCTTCCTTCGCCTCGCAGACCTCTTCCTTCACGTCCTCGATCTTCTCCTCGACCGCTTCCTTCGCTTCGCAGGCAGCCTCGCAGACCTCTTCCTTCACTTCGCAGACCTTCTCCTCAACGGCTTCCTTCGCCTCGCAGACGGTCTCCTCAACCTTCTCAACCACTTCATTTACATTGATCTCATCCATGGAAATAACCTCCTTCTCCAGATGTTACGCTTCTTCGCTGTGCCAATGCAGCCGGTGCAGCTCCCCCTCCGTATTCATCCCGGCAAACCCCTGCTGGCGCAGCGCCTCGTAGAGGACGATGGCCACCGAGTTGCCCAGGTTCAGAGAGCGGATGTCACCGATCATCGGTATGCGGATGCAGGTTTCCTCATAGTCCACCAGAATCTCTTCCGGTATGCCGGCACTTTCCTTGCCGAACATGATATAGCAGTCCTCCTCGAAGTTCACCTCGGTATAGATGCGCTTCGCCTTGGTTGTTGCCATATAGATCTTCGCGCCGGGATTCTTCGCCAGAAAATCCTCGAAGTTCACGTAAGTGGACACCGAAAGCTTCGGCCAGTAGTCCAGCCCGGCGCGCCGGACCGCCTTCTCGCTGATCTGGAAGCCCAGCGGCTCGATCAGGTGAAGGCTCGCTCCCGCTGCCACGCAGGTCCTCCCGATATTCCCGGTATTTGCCGGAATCTCCGGCTCATGCAGTACAATGTGTATCATTAAGATTATCCTACAATCACGGATTCAGACTGTCAATAAATAATTTGATCCGGTCCAGCGCTTCCTTCAGCGCGTCGATGGAATAGGCGTAGGAGACGCGCAGGAACCCCTCGCCGCAGTCGCCGAACGCGGTCCCCGGCACCACTGCGACCTTCTGCGCGCGCAGCAGCCTCGTGGCAAATTCATCCGACGTCATGCCGAACTTCTTGATATTCGGGAAGATGTAAAATGCGCCCAGCGGCTCGAAGCAGTCGATGCCCATCTCACGGAAAGCGTTGATCAGGTATCTCCGCCTCTGGTTGTAGGCCTCGCGCATCATTTCCACGTCGTCGTCACCGTTCCGGAGCGCCTCGATGGCCGCGTACTGGCTGGTGGTCGGCGCGCACATAATGCAGTACTGGTGGATCTTGAGCATCTGGCGGATGATCATCTCCGGCCCGCACACATAGCCCAGGCGCCAGCCGGTCATCGCGTACGCCTTGGAAAATCCGTTGATTAAGAGCGTCCGCTCCTTCATCCCGGGCAGGGCCGCGATCGTCACATGCCCGCCGGTATAGGTGAGCTCTGCGTAGATCTCGTCGCTGATGACGTACAGGTCATGCTCCAGGATCACCTCGCGGATCGCCTCCAGATCCTCGCGCTCCATGATCGCTCCGGTCGGGTTGTTCGGGAACGGCAGGATCAGGACCTTCGTCTTGTCGGTGATGTGCGACTCCAGCAGCTCCCTGGTCAGCCGGAACTGATCCTTCTCCTGCAGCTCGATCACCACCGGCTTTGCGCCGATCAACGTCGTGCAGGGAAGATAAGAGACATAACTCGGCTGCGGGATGAGCACCTCATCGCCCGGGTCCACCATGGCCCGCAGGCCGATATCGATGGCCTCGCTTCCGCCCACCGTCACGATCACCTCTTTCGAGGGATCGTAGGAGACGTCAAAGCGCCGGTTCAGATACGAACAGATCTCTTCCTTTAACGGCTTCAGGCCGGCATTGGAAGTATAGAAGGTGCGCCCCTGCTCCAGCGAGTAGACGCCCTCCTCGCGGATGTGCCAGGGCGTCTCGAAATCCGGCTCGCCCACGCCCAGAGAGATCGCGTCCTGCATCTCGCTGACGATATCGAAGAATTTGCGGATGCCGGACGGCTGGATCTCCTGTACCCTTGCAGATAATGGATTTCTCACGGCGTAATCAACATCCTTCCTTCTTCTTTGCCATAGGCAAGCGGCATACCGTGTTCCTTATACTTCTTCAGCACAAAATGCGTCGCCGTGCTGATCACGGCCTCCATGGGAGCCAGCTTGTCCGAGACAAACTGCGCGACCTCGCGGATGTTTCTGCCCTCGATGATGACCGTCAGGTCAAATCCACCGGACATCAGATACACCGCGTCCACTTCTTCATACTGGTAAATGCGCTTGGCGATCCGGTCGAATCCCTGCCCTCTCTGGGGCGTCACCTTGACCTCGATCAGCGCGGTCACCTTCTCACTGTCGGTCTTATCCCAGTTGATCAGGGTCGGATAGCCGCAGATCACCTGCTCGGCCTCCATCCTGGCAATCTCAAACTGCACCAGTTCCTCGTCCATGCCGAGCATGCTGGCGATGTCCGCCGCGCTCACACGGCTGTTGCGGTCCAGAATCTTTAAAATCTCTTCTCTCATGGCTTTCCTTTCCTTCGTGCCCGTTATCCTGTGTGCCGGCTCATTTCTCCGGCTCTGCTTCTGTATGGATCACCCGGTAGAGATGGTCACTCTCCGGCGGTGTCAGATATCGTCTCTCCCCGCGGTTCAAGATCACGCGGTCATTTCCCCCGGTCACGCGGCCGATCACCGCGGCCGGGATGCCTGCACCGGCAAGTTCTGTCACCAGCTGCGCTCCGTGGTCACAGCCGATCAGCAGGCAGCCGGAAGACATCAGCATATACGGATTGATCCCGTAAT
>JAFPYK010000288.1 GCA_017412265.1 Lachnospiraceae bacterium | reverse complement strand
TATCTTTGTAGAAGTATACGTCCGTGCTCTCGGTGAACTTCGGGGTCGTGGTATCGAACGTGTAGTTGTAGCAGTGAACTTCGTTCTCAGCAAAGAACAGGTACACGGTCTCATACTTGTTGGTTCTCCACAGATTGTCCGCACCAAGCTTGGACAGGGAAGCTCCCTTGTAGACATAGCCGTCGAAGGTGATCGGAGCGATCTCCTTGACTTCGTCCTCATCCAGGCCCAGCTTGTCCAGAGCGCGCTGCTTTAAGTTGTCCAGGTTCTTGGCAACCTCGCTATCATACTCTGCATCGGTAACGATCTGTTTCTTCTTGTTCTGCATGAGATAGACCATGCCGGCCGCTAAAAGGATACCCAGGATCACAAGAATCCAGGCCTTCGCCATGATACCGACCAGAGCAGCTACGATGCCGCCGATCATGACCTTGGTCAGTCCTTTGTTGTTAATCTCTTCGAAATACTTGGATGTTCTCTGATAATTCATGAATTGTCTCCTCCATACATAATTGCTTTATCAACACTGCTGTGGCCGCAGCTTCGATCAGAAAACCGACGGTACGGGGACTCCCAGGATCTGGAAGAGCCTCTGCACGTCATTATCCGAGACGCCGGCATTATAAGCCTCGTTCAGGCAGGCGCGGTAGTTCGGGTTCGTATTCAGGAACTTTCTCTCATAGAAGTCATACTTGATGTATGCCCAGAAGTAATAGTAGATCCCGCGGGGCTCGATCATCAGGGCCGCGTTGATATACTCCTCGATCTTGTTGATCACCGGCCTGGGCGCCAGGAAGGCCTTCTTGCCCCCGAGCAGGCACACCGCCGCGTAGAAGAAGGTCTCCGAGTTGTCGAAGTTGTCCTCCATCGCAGCCTCAAAAGCGGTGACCGCCTTGTCATACATCTTCAGCTTCAGGTAGCACATCGCGATGGAGTTGTTCAACTCCATGCTGTCCGGGTGCTCCATCAGTTCCTTGCGGTACGTGCCCACATACTTGTTCACCGTGGGCATCGGCATGTCATAGACACTGTTAAACGTCGAGATAACCACGGGATTGTGACAGTACTCACACTCCTTCTGCCCGATACTGACTCTTGCTCCGCAGCCGGGGCACTTGATCTCTATCGCTTCTGTCATATCTATGACCTCCCGTACTTAATAGGTGCGGGGTTCATACATCCCCCCACACCTATCAATTATAGCGAATACATTATCCAACTTCAACTAAGGATTTCATTTTTTCTTAAGAAATATACTCCCTTAATGATTATTTGCGGCGCTTCTTGCAGTCGGCCTCGATTCTCTCCTTCCAGGCCGCTCCCACCGGCATGCTGGCTCTCATCGCGCTGACGGTCTCGGTAAGAACCTGATAGTTCAGCCTCGTTCCTTCCTCATCGCCCACATAGTCCACAGCCCGGTCCGCGTGGATTCCGAAGCGCGAAGCCGTCGCGATCGCGTCGATGTTCGCCCCGAGGAAGATGAACTCCCAGCCGTACTTCTCCTTCTGATGCTCCACCATCTCGCGCACCTTCGCATAGTTGTATCTCCGGCTCGCGTTCTCGTAGCCGTCCGTCGTGATGATGAAGATCGTCTTCTCCGGGCGGTCTTCCTCTCTCGCGTACTTGTGCACGTTGCCGATGTGATGGATCGCGCCTCCCAGCGCGTCCAGCAGGGCCGTGCACCCGCGCACGTAATACTGGCGGTCCGTCAGCGGCTCCACCTTCTCGATGGGCACCCGGTCGTGAACGACCTCAATCTGGTCATCGAAGAGCACCGTCGAGACGAGGACCTCGCCCTCCTCCTGCCTCTGCTTCTCAAGCATCCCGTTGTAGCCGCCGATCGTGTCCTTCTCCAGGCCTCTCATCGATCCGCTGCGGTCTAAGATCATTACCAGTTCTGTCAGATTCTTCTTCATGGCTCTCTCTCCTTTTCATCAGGTGCGGCGGGTCTTCCGGGGAATCCCCGCCTGCTTTTCCTTTGCTGATCTCAGGATATCAGAGCCGGCCGTCCGGCAGGTCGCCTGTGAAGCGACATTTACAGGCCTAACAGAGGCTGGTCATACGCAAAGAGCAGGGCGTTGATTTCAAATATATCGTAGATCTCATGCTCGATGCAGTACTCCACGATCAGGTCGAACTTGCTGCTCGGGGAGAGTGCCATCTCGGCACGCCCCAGCAGGTCCACGGTCTGGTCGAGGTTGAGCTTCAGCGCGATCGCAAGCGCCACCGCGGTCCGTTTTCCGGGCTTATAGGCCGGATTGCAGCGGATCTTCGAGAAGAGCTTGCGGTCCAGGTTGGCCCTCTTATAGACCTCCGCATCCGTCAGTTTCCGCTCGTCGATCAGGGCAAAGAGGCGCTCCTGGAAGGTCTCGCCCACCTCCAGCACCGGCAGCTCTTCCTTCTTCTCCTTCTTAGTCGTCCAGCCCAGAGAGAAGAAGCTCGGTTTCTTCTTGGCGGCCGGCGGCGGAGGAGCCGCGTTCGAATAATGTGCCTGCGGCGCCTCGAAGGGCGCGTTCGGGGGCATCGCCGCATCGCCGGGCGCCGGCCGGTAAGCCGACGCATCCTTCTGGTACTCCTCCCACCGGGCATACTCCTGCTCCCGCCGGGCATACTCCTGCTCCCGGCGGCCCATCGCATACTCTGTCTCCCGGGCGCTCTCCACATAGCGCTCGTCGATATACTGGCGAACGTCGTCCGCCAGCCCCTGCGAGAGCTCATAGGCCTTCCGGTCGAAGACCACGAGCTTCACCAGCATCTCATGGTTCTCCAGGAACGCAGAAATCTCCCGGAGCGCGATGCGCAGGGCCGCATCCTTCGGAAATCCGTAATTGCCCGTGGAAATGAGCGGGAAGGCGATGCTCTCACACCCGTTCTCCTCCGCGATGGCGAGGGACTTCCGGTAGCACGAGGCCAGGACCTCCAGCTCCCCCTGCATGCCGCCCTGCCAGATCGGCTCGACGGTGTGGATGATGATCTTCGCCGGCAACGCGAAGGCCGGCGTCGCCGCGGCGTCCCCGCGTGCGATCTCACCGATCTGCTGCCTCGCCTCCAGGAGATCCTTCTCCCCCGCGGCCAGGTAGATCGCGGTATCCGTCCCCGAACCGCACACCGGCTTCGGGTTGGCCGAATTGACGATCGCGTCCGCCCTCACTCTGGCGATATCATTTCTTATGATCTCAAAAGGCATATCATTTCCTCCGTTCCAACAATATTCTTCGCACAGTCCCCATTTCTATAAATTATACCAGATCCCTCCGAAAATGAGGAAAAATCTTTCTGAAATTGTATCTTCCATTTTCGGGAGAAGTGTGGTATATTATATCTCGCATGGAGTTATAGCTCAGCTGGGAGAGCACTTGCTTGACGTGTAAGGGGTCACAGGTTCGAGTCCTGTTAGCTCCACGAAGAGGCATCTTAGAGATGCCTCTTTTGCTTTTTCGGGACATTTTGCTGCGCTCCCTGCCGGCTCATGCCCGATTCCGCGCTTTTTTCCTCTTTCTATGGACGAACCGCAGAAAAGGGACTACAATAACGCTATAAGAACCTTTACGAATGGGGGCTTTTCCGATGAAACCAGTGATCATCACCGCAGACAGCACGGTCGACCTCTCTCAGGACCTGATCGACCGCTACGATATCCGTATCATTCCTCTCACCATCCAGCTGGGAGACGAGTCCTTCCTGGACGGCCTGCAGTTTACACCCGCGGACATGTACGCCCGCTACCACAAGGACGGACTCCTGCCGAAGACCTCTGCGCCGAACACCCGGGACTTTGTGCATTTCTTCCGTCCTCTCCTGGAGGCCGGCTATGAGATCGTGCACCTCGATATCAGTTCCGAGCTGTCGAACTCCTTCAACGCCGCGCGTCTGGCCGCGCAGGACCTGGAGGGCGTCTATCTCGTGGACAGCCGCATGCTCTCCACGGGCATCGGCCTGCTGGCCATCGAAGGAGCCGAGTGCCGCGACCGGGGCATGAGCGCCGCGGACATCGCCGCGCACCTGACCTCTCTCACCGGCAAGGTCTCCACCAGCTTCGTCCTTGACACCCTGGAATTCATGTGGAAGGGCGGCCGCTGCACAGGCGTCGCCGCTCTCGGAGCGAACCTGCTCAAGATCAAGCCCGCCCTCGAGATGCATGACGGCCGGCTCATGATCTATAAGAAATACCGCGGGCGCACCGAGAAGGTCTACCGCCAGTACATCTCCGAGCGTCTGGCCGGCAAGTCCATCCGCCCCGGCCACATCTTCCTCACCGAATCCGGCGAGATCGATCCCGCCGTCGTCGAGGAGCTGACCGCATACGTGAAGGAACTCTCCGGTGCGAAAGAGGTGCACCACACCATCGCGGGCTGCACGATCTCCTCGCACTGCGGTCCCCGCTGCCTGGGCGTCCTCTTCATCGAGGAATAACGGAATATCACGAAACACAAGAAGGGCACGGATCACTCCGTGCCCTTCTTCTTCATCTCTTCGGTTTTCTTCACAAATCTCCGGTAATCCGCCCGGCAGTCCGGGCAGAAGCAGTCTTCCCTGCCTTCCTCCTGCGCTCTCGCCGCGAGAAGCTTCTCGAGCGTCCCCGTCTGGCGCATCGAACAGCCCGGCCGGCTGCAGTGCGGACCGTGGTCCTCCACGACTCCGGCCCTGTTCCGGTCTGCGGCCATGCCGCACATATGCCCGATCTCATGCCGCAGCGTCCGCCGCAGGCAGAAGAAGCGTTCCTCCTCCGTAAGCCCCCGGAACCTCGCGAAGCTCTGCACGCTCACACGTTTCCCGGTACTCGCGGCCCCGAAGCACCACGAAAGCCTCAGGCTCGACAGCCGCAGGTCATCCCCGAGGAAAAGCAGCCAGATCCCCGCAGGATCCAGCCTTCTCGTATCCGCGACCAGCAGCCGCATCAGAAGGCTCGCGTCGCGCTTGCCGTCCTCCATCGGAACTTTCTCAAGAACCGCCTCCACGTCCGGCACCGCGTACCGCACCCGGCTCCGCTGTCCCGCGACACGCACCTCGCACCCCGGAAACACCGCTGGAAGCTCCCTCGCGGCCCGAAGGATCATCTCCCGCTCCTCTTCAAGCACACTCTCCGCGAGGAGCAGATACACCGGAATCATCCCTGCGCGTCCGTCCCCTGCGCATCGTCACCGCGCATGCCGGCAAACGGATCATCGTAGCCGCTCTCGGCCACCTCCGCCTCGGTCGCCGCATCCTTGGCAAATGACTGCACATAGGGATCATCGGCTGCTGCCGGAGCTGCCGCTGCCGCAGGGATCTCCGAAACCGCCTGCTCCGCAGGTTTCTTGCGACTCACGAAGAAGACTACCACCAGAAGCACACCGATCGCGAGGCAGGCCACGGTCTCAAGGACCAGCGCCGTTCTCGAAGACGTGCAGTCGATCTGGTAATAGTGAACCGCGAAGTTCGTCCCGTCCACGCCGACCGCCGTCAGGCACTCATCATAATACTTCTTCAGCTCGCCGCCCACGGTCTCAAGCGTGCCCTCGAGGTGCACCTTGTCCTTCGTCAGCTCGTTCGTCGTGCCGTTGATATAATCCCAGGTCTGCTCGACCAGGTCCTCCACGGGCTTCGCCTTCTTGCCGGGAACGCCCACCGCGATCATCGAACCGTCATCCAGCCAGACCACAAAATGCTTGTCCTTGCCTGTCGTAATACCGTTCCATTTATGCGTCGTCTCCGCGAACTGCTCAATCACCGCGTCAACTTCCACGCTCATTCTCTGGCCCTTATAGTCCTCGATATTGCCCGCGGCCACAACCATATTGATATCCGTCGATTTGCCGGACAGCATATAGTTGCCGTACTCCATCAGCATGTACACACCGATGATCGTGAGCAGAATACCGAATACCAGCATGACCCAATTCGTGTTTTTCTTCTGTTTCATCTCTGTCTCCCTTACTGTCACCGCCTCCCGGCGGGAGGCAAGATATCCGGACCAAAGTCTAGATTCATCTCTTATCATATCAGATCAAAGTCAAATGTGCAAAATATATCCTGATGATATTTCATTTCCCGGACATACAGACAGCCCGCCGCCATGTCTCCACAGCGGCGGGCCGTATATACTGCCTGCCGGATATTTGTGATTTACTCTCTCCGGAGCGCCTCGATCGGATTCAGCTTCGAAGCCTTCACCGCGGGAAGCAGGCCGAAGACGAGGCCGATGATCATCGAGAACGCCGTTGCCGCGATGATCGCGGGCATACTGACTGCCGTCGGTATCCCCATAAAGCTGGATATCAGCTTGGCCATAACGATGCCTCCGCCGACGCCGAGCAGGCCGCCGATCGTCGTGAGCACCGAAGCCTCGGTCAGGAACTGCCCGAGGATCCGGCTGCGTCTCGCTCCGATGGCCTTCTTCAGGCCGATCTCACGCGTGCGCTCCGTGACCGACACCAGCATGATGTTCATGACGCCGATACCGCCGACCAGAAGCGAGATGCTGGCGATCCAGATCAGCTGCTGGCTGGTGGAATTGGTGATCTGCTGAAGCTGCTGCGCGTCCTCCATCAGGTTGCGCCCCTTGTAGGAGATCTGCTGGCCCTCCTGAAGCTCTCTGGGAATGAGATTGGCCGTCAGCACCTCTCCTGCCTTCTGAGACACCTTTGCCATGTCATCCGTGCTTTTCGCCTGGATGGCCACGCTGTAGGGCTCATCGTACTTGTAGATGACGGACCAGGCCGCATTGGTGATAAACAGGTTGCCGCCGTTGGTCTGCGCATACATGTAATAATCCTGCATCGACTCGATGACCGGCTGGAAGTCCGAGCGCATCGAGACAACGCCGATGACCGTATAAGGCTCGCCCTTGATCTCCAGCACCTGGCCCAGCGGGTTCCCGCCCGAGAAGATGCTGGACGCGGCCTTCTGGTCCAGGATCACATTCTTGGAGCAGCGGCTGTAATCATCCGCGGTAAAGCCGCGGCCGTAAATCACCTCGTAGCCGTAGATGTCCATGTAATGCGAGTCAATCCCGTAGATGCCTCCGTTAAACGCGGTATTCTTGTAATACACGCCCTCCGTGTAATTGCGGCTCGTGAAGAGGCTCGCGTCCGCAGCCCCGTCCATATGCGACAGGTAGTTGCGCATCACTTCCGTGACCGGCTTGATCCCCTCCGGGACCTGCGTCCACTCGAACTCCATCTGATAATCATTCTGGAATACCGAGACGACCACCGCGTTGTTGCCCGCGCCGATCAGGTTCTGCTTGATCTGCTCGTTGGTGCCCTTGATCGTCGAGACGATCGTGATGATCGAGGCGATGCCGATGATGATGCCCAGCATCGTCAGGAAGGACCGCATCTTATGCTGCCAGATGCCCTGGAAGGAAAGCCGGATATTCTCTTTCATACTCTCTCCCTCCTCTTACTGGTACAGCTCGGAGATATCTGCGTCCTGGGTCTTCGCCCCTTCGCGCACGCTCCGTCCGTACGGAAATGCAATCTTATCTTCCATCGTCAGGCCATTAAGGATCTGCGTGTAAGAGCCCCAGACCGACTTGCCGGTCGCGACATACCGCTTCTCCAGCAGCCCGTCCTCGCCCTTGACGAAGACATAGCTGCGCCCGTTCTCCTCACGCAGGAACGGATTCTCCAGGTAGACACCCGTCTCGCCCTGCTGCGCCTGGTTCACGAAGGAAACCGACACCATCTCGTACTCCCGCAGATTCATCTGATCCTCGATGCGGATGGTCACGCCATAATTCGAGATGTTATTGTTGCCGTCGCCCCAGTAGCCGCCGTTCTCCGTCGGCACGTCTGAGACCGCTTCCACGGTGCCCATGCCGCTCTCGCCGGTCTCCCAGGAATTGATCATCACCATGTCGCCGATATGAACCGAGTCACGGTTGAATTCGCCGACCGAAGCCTCCACAAGGTAGCCGCCGCCGGCAGAAACCATGATCAGCGGCTGATTCTCCATGCGGGCGGTCTCCTCGTCCAGCACCGTCATCACCCGGCCGTCCATCTCTGCGCGGATCTCGCCGGTCTCCAGTTCATTCTGCATCCGCTCGAGTTCCACCTTGTCCAGCCTCTGCTTCAGGTCCAGATCCCGGATCTTCTTCTGGAGGTCACTCTTCATCTGCGCGATCTCCTCGGCCGTATACCCGGAGGAATCATCCTCCCACGGGTCCTCCGAGGTCTCTTCCTCCGGCGGAAGATAGATATGGTCCGGCTCGAAGATCGTAAACGAGATACTGTCATCGTCCTCGCGGGTAAATGTCATCCCCCACTGCTTCAGGACCTCTCCGTCCAGCGCGTTCTCTTCACGCACCTGGAAGATCGCCCAGCACTGGCCCATATCGGTCTTGATCACTCCGGCGCGCTGCTTCGTGGTCGGATGCGGCAGCGTCTGCGCGTGGGTCTCATCAGGCTCAGATTCCGATTCCGACTCGGATTCCGTCTCCGTCTCGGTTTCGGTCTCCGTCTCGGTCTCCGACTCACTCTCGGTCTCCGTCTCCGCGTCCGGAATCTCCTCTTCCTTCGTCTTCAGCAGCTTCTCCATCCAGGCCATCGTGTATTCCACCGGCTCCTGGCAGACGATGACATAAGGATCATCCTCTGTCCCCTTGGACTCATCCACGATGTA
>JAFPYK010000287.1 GCA_017412265.1 Lachnospiraceae bacterium | reverse complement strand
GGAAAATCATTCTGTCATCCTCCTCTGAAAGAACTTGCGACCCAGAGCAGATTTCTTCTGGCTCTCTCTTTCCCTGAGAATCCTGAATCATCGGATGATCAGCCGCCTGGTATTGCCGAGTGATATATGCTGCTTTCAATCGAGTAGATTCGCCGATAGGAATGGCCGCTAAGTACTTTATTCAATTGTTTCGTATCTTCGGAGGCCAAAGAAAAGCAGGGAGCGATCTCCAGACCGTCATTTTGCTTCGCAAAACGACGGTTCGCGTTGCTCACCCTGAAATGACAAGGAGCCTTGACCCTTTGTGCAAGCACAGGGCCAAGGCAGTTCTTTATCCTCTACGAGGCAGACCGTCATTTTGGCTTTGCAAAAACGACGGTTCGCGTTTCTCATTTCGCTGCCTCTATACGCGAATCTCCGCGCATGTCTTCCCGGACTTCGATGAAGCATTTCACCGCGAAGTCGATGTCTTCCTTCGTGTGGCTCGCGCACACCTGAGTGCGGATTCTTGCCTTTCCCTTCGGCACGACAGGATACGAGAAAGCCACCACATAGACGCCTTTTTCCATCATTCGTCTGGCGAATTCCGCCGCGGTCTTCTCATCGTAGAGCATGACCGGCACGCAGGGATGTGTGCCCGGGATGATGTCGAATCCTTCTTCCACCAGTCTTCCCCGGTAATACTGCGTGATGTTCTCCAGATGGTCTCTGAGCGCCGTGCTCTCCGTGAGCATGTCGATGGTCTCCATGGCCGCTCCGACGATCGCCGGAGCCAGGGAGTTCGAGAACAGATAGGGCCGGCTTCTCTGCCGCAGCAGGTCAATGATCTCCTTACGGCCCGTGGTATAACCGCCAGAGGCCCCGCCCAGGGCTTTGCCGAGCGTTCCCGTGATGATGTCGACGCGTCCTTCCACGCCATTGTACTCGGCAGTGCCGCGCCCGTGAGCACCGACGAATCCGACTGCATGCGAATCATCCACCATCACAAGCGCGTCATATCTGTCCGCCAGGTCGCAGACCCCTTTCAGGTTGCAGATGATACCGTCCATGGAGAAAACGCCGTCCGTGGCAATCAGTTTGATCCGCGCGCCTGCCGCGTCCGCCTCCTGCAGCTTCGCCTCCAGATCCGCCATGTCATTGTTCTTGTAGCGGTATCTCTTCGCCTTGCACAGCCGCACGCCATCGATGATCGACGCGTGATTGAGTTCATCGCTGATCACCGCGTCCTCGGCGGTCAGAAGCGTCTCGAACAGGCCTCCGTTCGCGTCAAAGCAGGAGGAGTAAAGGATCGTGTCCTCGGTGCCGAGGAAGTCCGAGATCTTCTTCTCCAGCTGCTTATGGATATCCTGCGTGCCGCAGATAAAACGCACCGAAGCCACGCCGTAGCCGCGCTCGTCGTAGGTCCTCTTCGCAGCCTCGATGATTCTCTTGTTATCGCCCAGGCCCAGATAGTTGTTCGCGCACATGCACAGAAGCTCTCTTCCGTCCGCAAGCGTCACCCGCGAACCCTGCGGGGAGCAGATCGGGGCCTCGCCCTTGAATAATCCGGCTTCCCGGATCTCGTCCACGGTCTTCTTGTACAGATCCAATGTTTCACGCTTATTCATTTCT
>JAFPYK010000286.1 GCA_017412265.1 Lachnospiraceae bacterium | reverse complement strand
TCGGCCGGCGAAGCTTCTGCTCCGCTTCCGGCACATCCATCGCGATCTCCACGCTGCCGGGCTCGAAGACGCCCTCCTTTTCCTCCTTCTTACTGATGAGGTAGAGGAAGATGAAGCTGATCACCAGGCCGATGATCTGCACCGGCAGAATCTTCCAGTACAGCTCCATCAGATCCATGTTGATGACGGTCGCTGCACGCGTGACAGGACCGCCCCAGGGCAGCAGGTTCATGGTGCCGGTCACCAGCACGAAGATCGCGCCCAGCGTAGTCCTGCGGATCTTCAGTTTGTCAAATACAATCAGCATCGGAGGCACCGTGATCATCAGGGTGGTCACGCCGGAGCCGTCCAGATGCGAGAGCATCGCGATCAGCGCGGCAACGCTGACGACGCTGAAGACCGTCTTGCCGAAGTGTTTGCTCTTGACCAGCAGCTTGATGATCGGGTCGAACAGGCCCGCATCGGACATGATCGAGAAATACGTCGCCGCGAAGATATAGACACAGACCACGGTTGCGGTATCCAGCATGCCCTCGTGGGCCATGGTTAACGTCTCGGTAAAGCCGGTTCCGATCACGAGCGCGGCGATGATCGGCAGCACCGCAAGCACCGTGCCGGGCAGCAGTTTCCCGCGCACGATAAAGAAAATGAGTGCCAGCAAAAAGATAATGGTTACGGCTGTAATCATTGATAATTACCCCTCTTTCACAGATATTTGAAAATCAATCGTAGATGCCCTTCATATATTTCGCCAGAAGCTCCACATCGTCGGTCGAGCGAAGCATCGCCTGCTTCTTCTCTTCCTTCTCGCGCAGCTTCCTGCAGTTCTCTAACACCTCTGCCAGATACTCTCTGGGGAATTTCACCGCGCCGTTCTCATCCAGATGCACGATCTCGCCGGGCGCGACGTCCATGCCGCAGATCTCCACCGGCGTGTTGACCGCCTTGACGCCCATCGGCCCGTGCCCCGGGCTCACGCCCGTGAGCATATACTGAATGCCCATCGGCCGCACCTCGTCGACGTCTCTGGACGGCCCGTCCGAGATGATCGCGACACAGCCCGCGGACTTGAACGCGGTCGCCATGTTGCCGCCGCAGAGGCCGTTTTTGCGCTTGTATTTCTCCGGATAGTCCTGCTTGATCAGAAGCACCACGGGCTTCGGGGAATTCCCGATCGCGCGCAGCACGTCGCCGATGCCGGGACCGCCCTTGAAGTTCGGGTCCGGGATTCCGTAGGTGCAGGTTACCGCGAAGCCGCAGCGAGGGCCGAGCTCCGGGTACATCGCCCGCAGCGAGTCATCCGTATACCAGTTGGTGTCCCACGGATGGTAGAGCGAAAGGCAAGTGCTCTGCCCCGGGTACGTTGCGACCACGTTGGTGATCGAAGGCGTATCGAACTGCTCCAGCTCCTTCATGATCGCAATTTCTTCTTCCAGTGTCAGTTTGCCCATCACGCTTCCTCCACTTCCGTCTCCGACAGGAACACGTACTGCTGTCCGAAATGCATATCATACTCGTTCGGATTGCCCGACGGCAGCGCACGCGGCCAGGAGAACTTGATCACATTGATATTTTCACAGTAGAACTTCTTGACCAGTTCCGGCTTCGTCCCGTAGAGCTTCGCGATCATATCCTCCTGGATGTTCGAATGCTTCACGCGCTCGTAGCTTTCCTTGTCCTCAAAAAAGATATCCACCGTCACCCAGAAAGGTCCCGCGTTTTTCGAGCGCACATAACGTGCGATTTCTTTTAATTTCGCCATGATTTATACCTCCGTGTACGCAAACCGAATCAGCTCCAGCGGATCGTCCACATCGATCACATGGTGGAACTTAAACTCGTAGCAGGGTCCGCGGTCGCAGTCCGCCGGCGAGAACGGGAAGGCGAAGCTCGGCAGCTGTTCATTCCAGTTTGCCGGGAAATGCAGAAGCAGCGGCTGCATGCTCTTGGCCACCTGTTTGGCCAGGGCCTGCGTCTTGGCCGTCACGGTCATGAGCATCAGGATCTCCCTCGGATGGAACTCCTCCGGCACCTTGCCGGGCAGAAGTCCGTTGTACCCGTAAGCCTTAAAATGGATCTTGAAGTCGTCCGTGTTCATCCCGCTCTTCTTCAGGTTCTTCATCCCGTAGGCGGTAATCCCCTTGATCCACGTCTCCGGGTCCGCCAGCAGGTCCGGATCGGCCGCTGCCACCAGGCTGATGTTCTGATAGCCGACGATGCCCGCGGCCTCCAGCTTGTTCGTGTATTGCTCCGCGGGTTCAAACCGGGTCCCGGTCACGCGGGTGGTGACCCCGTCCGGAAGCTGCGTATAGACCGAGTCCTTCGTGAGGATTCGTCCCGACGGCTCCGTCAGCACGTATGGATCCACATTTTCGTAGACCAGATGCGCCGCCACGGTATACGGAGTACATTTTGCCTCCGGGTTCAGCGGGCGGATGTTGAATCCTTCCTCATCCACTTCGAGGAAGACGCCCATGCCGGCCTCGTTATCGCAGCACTGCGAGCCGCATTCCGCGGTCTTCGCGCCGTGCCAGGCCGCAGCCACGTTGCAGCCCTTCAGGATCGGGAGCGCCGCCACGATCGCAGTGTCTGTCGCGCGCCCGCACAGGATGATGTCCGCACCTTCCTTGTACGCCTCGATAAATGGCTCCGCGCCCATCAGGACCACGGCATGCGTAAATTCATCGAAGGTCGCCTCGCTGATCTCCGGCGCGCCCTCCAGTGCGTGGATCTTGCCCTGCGCATATTTCTCCTTGAGCAGGTCTCTCTGCACCTCGGAGTACACCTTCGCGATCTTCGCGTGCCAGCCATTCTCACGTAAGATCTCCGTCACGATATCCGCGACCTCCTCGACGCCGGCGTCGGAGCCGCAGGTGCCGCACGAACCGATCATGACCGGAATGTTCGCCTCTCTGGATCCCTTCACCATGATCGCAAGGTCATGCTTTAACATCTGACGGGACGTCTTGCACATGGCGTTGGCCAGATATGCCGGGCCGGAATCGGTCGACCCCGCGTCAGCGGCGATCAGGTCCGGTCCCATCTGCATGCCAAGTGCAAAACACTGCTCATCGACCCCTGCGCCAAGGCCGCCGATGGCCATCAATATCTTGCAAGTGTTCATCGTTTCCAATCTCCTTATTGTATGGTTGCGTTTCTCATTAACAATATTATACAGGCAGCCCAGCCAAAAGAGAAAATACTATTATTTTTATTCTTGTTATAGGTATTTTTCTATGGTACAATTCAAAAAAACCTTTTCCTTCACACAGAAAGGCAATGCAATGAACGACCGTCAGTTGAAATACGTCCTTACCGTCGCGGAGACCCGGAACATCAGCGCCGCCGCAAGACAGCTCTTCATCAGCCAGCCCTCCCTCTCTGCAATGATTCTGTCGATCGAAGAGGAACTCGGCACCCCCCTCTTTGACCGCAGCACGACGCCCCTCTCCCTCACCTACGCCGGCGAGTGCTATGTGGAAGCGGCCAGAGAGATCCTGAGCATCGAACGAGATATGCTGCGCAAGATCCAGGAGACCTCCGAAACGGTGCGCGGCCCCCTCTCGGTGGGCTGCTCCTCCGCCACCTCTTCCCTGATCATGTCCTTCCTGATCCCGAAGTTCCTCCGCCGCTACCCCGAAGTCCGGCTGCAGATCATCGAGGATCACGCCCCTGAACTGGGCAAATACCTGCAGTCCGGCGAAGCCGACGTCCTCTGCACGCCTGCGCTGCTGAACGAAGCCACCTTCCACAAGAAGGTCCTCTCTCACGAGGACGTCATCCTGCTCGCGCCTCCGTTTTTCCGCCCGAAGAGCCTTCGAGAGATCCCCGGCAAACCCTTTCCGGTCTATGACGGCAGCGAACTGAACGGCATGCCTTTTGCCCTGATGAAGATCGGCCACATGACCCGCGAGCTGCAGGACCAGGTGCTTCGCGAGGAGAGCATCTCTCCCCAGATCCTGCTGGAAACCGAGCGCTGGGAGACCTGCCTGAGCATGGTAGAGAACAACCTCGCCTTCACCCTCCTGCCCTACAGCAAGCTGAAGAAGGATGTTTTCCAGGGAAAAATCCGCGCGTTCTCCACTCACGCAGACGTCTATCGGGAGGTCTGTCTCTACTGGCGCAAAAACGCCCTGCTGCCGCAGGTGACGAAGACCTTCCTGGCATTTACGGAGGAAGAGTTCGCCGCGCTGTGAAGCTTCGTTTTCCCTCACATAACGATAAAAAGCCCGGAACCGTCGTCGGTTCCGGGCTTCTTACTGTCATCTGCAGCGCCTTACAGGCTGTCCACATACCACTTCTTATAAGGGCTCTCTTCATCCATGAAGATAATACCGATCACGCCGGGACCCGTATGTGCCCCGATCGCGCAGCCGATCATATTCGTCTTGATCGCCTTCGGATGATATCTCTCCTCCAGCTCCTTCTTGACCGCGAGCATCGTCTCCTCGCAGTCGCCGTGCACGATGGCCATCACCTGGTTCTCCAAGTCCTTGCCGCGCTCTCCCACCAGATCGATCAGGCGCTCCAGAGAACGCTTCCTGCCGCGCACCTTCTCGAACGCGACCAGCGCGCCGTCATCATTGACCTCGATCAGAGGCTTGATATCCAGCAGTCCGCCCGCGATCGCGGAGGTCTTGCTGATCCGGCCGCCCTTCAGCAGATACCGCAGGGTCTCTACGGTCACCAGATGCTCCATGTGATTCTTATGGAACTCGATCCCATCGATCACGGTCTGCTTATCCGCACCGTTTCTCTGCATCAGCAGGGCCAGATAAACCACCAGGCCGAATCCCATCGAAGCACACTTGCTGTCGATGATCGTCAGATCGAAGTCCGGATACTTCTCCAGCAGGTCACGCTTCGCCAGGTTGGCCGCGTTATATGTACCCGCGATGCCGGTGGAAAAACACACATAGACCACTTCGTCCCCGCGCTTCGCGTAAGGCTCAAAATGGCTGTAGAACATCGCCTCGTTGATATGATACGTCGAGATCTCATGCTGGTCGCTGCGAAGGATCTGATAGAACTCATCCGTCTGGATGGTCTCCCGGTCAAAATAGTCCTTCCCGTCAATCACCACCGGGGTGGGAATCACATGAAGATCAAATTCCTTGATGATCTCCGGGGCCATATCCGTCGCAGAATCTGTAATAATCACAAAAGACATCTTTTCTCTCTCCCAAAATTGTAGTCAGCGTTCTCATTTTATCACTTGCGTGTGAACACTGCAAGACATGATTTTATAATCTGTCCAGATCGCTCTGCCACAGTGCCGCGCAGGCGTCACTCGGCATCCGCAGGTCACCGCGCGGAGACAGTGCCACGCTTCCGACCTTCGGGCCGTCCGGCAGGCAGGACCGCTTGAACTGCTGCGAGAAGAACCGGCGGTAGAAGGTCCGAAGCCACTTCAGGATCGTCTCCCCGTCATATCTCCCGTCAAATGCGTACACCGCCATCCGGTAGATCTTGGACGGCAGATAGCCGAAGCGCATCATGTGATAGAGGAAAAAGTCATGCAGCTCGTAAGGTCCCACGATGTCCTCGGTCTTCTGCGAGATCTTGCCTCCCTCGGCCGGCAGAAGCTCCGGGCTCACCGGCGTATCCAGGACGTCAAGAAGCGTCCCGCGAAGCACCTCATCCTGCGTCTCATCCGCGAAATACCGCACCAGGTAGCGCACCAGCGTCTTCGGGATCGAGCCGTTCACACCGTACATCGACATATGGTCGCCGTTGTAGGTCGCCCAGCCGAGCGCCAGCTCCGAGAGGTCTCCCGTACCGACCACGAGACCGTTCACATCGTTGGCCACGTCCATGAGCACCTGCGTCCTCTCTCTGGCCTGCGCATTCTCGTAGGTCACGTTGTGATCGTCGAGCGAATGACCGATGTCCTTCAGGTGCACCGTGACCGCCTCCCGGATCGGGATCTCCCGCACGGTGATGTGCAGGGCCTTCATCAGAGAGATCGCGTTGTTGTAGGTCCGGTCCGTCGTGCCGAAGCAAGGCATCGTAATGCCGATGATGCCCTCGCGCGGCAGGCCAAGCATGTCAAATGCGCGCGCCGCAATCAGGAGCGCCAGCGTGGAATCCAGTCCGCCGGAGATGCCTACGACAGCCGTCGTCGCATGGATATGGCTCAGGCGCTTCTTCAGGCCCAGGGCCTGGATGCTGATGATCTCCTCGCATCTCTCCTCGCGAAGCGCATCCTCATCCGGTACGAAAGGTGAAGAATCAATCTTTCGTGTGAGCACCGTGTCTTCTACAGCTGTAGAAAATCTCACGGTCAGATAATCATTGGTATCGATCGCCGTGAACGTCGTCATCCGGCGTCTCTCCGAGCAGATCTTGTCCAGGTCGAGCTCTGTCGTATAGATGCCGTTCTTCCTGGTGTTATTTTCTACGAGCATCGTCCCGTTCTCCGCGATCATATCATGCCCCGCGAATACCAGATCCGTGGTGGACTCTCCTTCTCCCGCGTCGCAGTACAGATAGCCGCAGACCAGCCGCGCGGACTGTCCCTTGATCAGCTCTCTGCGGTACTCGCGCTTGCTGGTGAGCTCATCGCTCGCGGAAGGATTGACGATCACCGTCGCGCCCGCTCTCGCGTGCCTGCAGGACGGAGGCGCCACCGTCCACACATCCTCACAGATCTCCGCCGCAACCGTAAACTCCGGCATATCCATGCAGGAGAATAACAGGTTGGTACCGAACGGCACGTCCTGCCCGCAGACCTCGATGAACTGTGCCCGCTCCGGGCCCGGCGAGAAATGTCTCGCCTCGTAGAATTCCGCGTAATTCGGGATGCAGGACTTCGGCACCAGGCCGAGGACCGTCCCGTCCTTGACGAAGGCCGCGCAGTTATAGAGCTCGCTCCCCACCGCCACCGGCAGGCCGACGACCGTCAGGAGATCCAGCTCCTCCGAAGCCTCGCACACCGCCTGCAGCCCGTCGAGAGCTCCCGCAAGGAGCGGCTGCTGCAGGAAGAGATCCCCGCAGGTGTACCCGGTCAGAGAAAGCTCCGGGAATACCGCAAGCTTGCTCCCCAGCGCCGCGCACCCCTTCATGCAGGCGATGATCTGTTCGGTGTTATAGACCGTATCTGCCACTCTGAGATCCGGCGTAACCGTACTGACTTTTAAAAATCCATTCTTCATCTTTCATCCTTCCCGGCCGGCTCACCGTCAGCCCTCGTAGTTCATATCTTTCAAAATGTCGCAGAAGTCAAAGGTCGCGAAATAATCCCTCGGCGTCTCCGCCCGCCGGATCATCTGCACGCTCCCGTCCTCCCTGAGCAGGAGCTCCGCGCATTTTAATTTCCCGTTGTAATTGTAGCCCATCGCGTAGCCGTGAGCACCCGCGTCATGGATCACGATGTAATCTCCCATCGCAATCTCCGGGAGCGCCCGGTCGATCGCGAACTTGTCATTGTTCTCGCAGAGCGACCCGGTCACGTCATAGACGTGGTCGCAGGGCAGCCCCTCCTTGCCAGGAACCGTGATGTGGTGATAAGCCCCGTACATGGCCGGGCGCATCAGGTTGACCGCACAGGCATCCACACCGATGTACTCCTTGTAGATGTGCTTCTCATGGATCGCCCTGGTCACCAGCTGTCCGTAAGGCGCCAGCATAAAACGCCCAAGCTCCGTATAGATGGCCACGTCACCCATGCCCGCGGGCACCAGGACCTCCTCGTACGCCCTGCGCACGCCCTCGCCGATGACCGCGATATCATTGCCCTCCTGCTCCGGCCGGTAAGGGATGCCGACCCCGCCGGAGAGATTGATAAATGCAATCTTCACCCCGGTCTCCTCCGCAAGCTCCGCGGCAAGCTCGAAGAGCAGCCTTGCAAGCGTGGGATAATACTCATTTGTCACCGTGTTGCTCGCGAGGAACGAATGGATGCCGAAGCGCTTCGCGCCCAGGGCAGACAGCTTGAGAAATGCCTCCTTCATCTGCTCTCTCGTCATCCCGTACTTCGCGTCTCCCGGGTGAT
Source organism: Lachnospiraceae bacterium (assembly GCA_017412265.1). Taxonomy (GTDB): domain Bacteria; phylum Bacillota; class Clostridia; order Lachnospirales; family Lachnospiraceae; genus RGIG1588. Next base: position 2,683 of record JAFPYK010000286.1, on the reverse strand, counting down.
CCATGATACTGTTGGAGATTGAAAAATCCCCGCCCGGGTTGAACCGGCAGCAAACCATCTCCGGAACGCCCGCCGTCTCCGCCAGGCACTCCACGTGCGTCAGGTCGTCCAGGTTGATGATCGCATGGACCTGTCTCGCCTTCACAAACTCCTCCGGCGGCGTGTCATTGGACGAGAACATGATCTCCCCCTCGCCGAAGCCCAGCGCCTCCGAAAGCATCAGCTCCGTCATGGACGAACAGTCCGTGCCGCAGCCCTCCTCCCGCAGGATCTTCAGCAGGAAAGGATTCGGCGTCGCCTTCACCGCGAAGAACTCTTTAAACCCCGGGTCCCAGGCAAATGCCTCCCGAAGCCTCCTCGCGTTCGCGCGGATGCCTGCCTCGTCATAGATATAGAACGGTGTCGGATATGTCTTCGTAATCTCCTCGATCTGTTCCCTGGTCAGGATACTCTTCTTCTCCATCTCAAATCCCCCGTGTGAATACAGCACCAATCTGAAAAAAGTATAAAACATTTTCCTCCGGTGCGCAAGATATTTGAAAGTCCGCAAGCCCCGTCCCGCAAGGAAAAAGAAGGAAGAATCCCTTGCACCTTCACCACAAGATATGGTATAATAAACGATGTATGTTGACTAATACTGCGATCAATCAACCGATGAAAGGAGAAGCTACATGGCAGGTTACAGCGGCAGTCAGATCGTTGTGCTGGAGGGCCTCGAAGCCGTCCGCAAGCGGCCGGGCATGTACATCGGAAGCACCGGAAAGCGTGGCCTTCACCACCTGATCTGGGAGATTTTAGATAATGGCATCGATGAGCATCTCGCAGGCTACTGCAGCGAGATTCAGATTATTTTACAGAAGGACGGCGGCATCACCATCACCGACAACGGCCGGGGCGTCCCGGTGGACATCCACCCGACCCAGAAGATCCCGACCGTGCGCGTGGTCTATACCATCCTGCACGCCGGCGGCAAGTTCGACAACACGGTCTACAAGGTTTCCGGCGGCCTGCACGGCGTCGGCGCCTCCGTGGTCAACGCCCTCTCTTCTTCCATGATCGTGGAAGTAAAGCGGGGCGGCAACATCTACCGCGACGAATACAAGAACGGCGGCAAGCCCGTCACCAAGCTGGACAAGAGCGGCCTGCTCCCGGTCGTCGGCACCTGCAAGAAGTCCGAGACCGGCACGAAGGTCACCTTCTACCCGGACAAATCCATCTTCGAGACCGTCGAGTTCAAGGCCGATACCATCAAGAAGAAGCTGAAGGAGGTCGCCTTCTTGAACAAAGGCCTCAAGCTCCTCTTCACCGATGAGATCACCGGCGAGAAGAAGGAATACTGCGAGGAAGAAGGCATCTTAAGCTTCGTCCGCTACCTCACCAGGGATATGGAGCCCCTGCACCCCGACCCGATCTACGTCGAGGGAACGAGCGGCGACATCGAGGTCGAGGTCGCCTTCCAGTACACGAACAATTTCAACGAGCAGATCAACTCCTACTGCAACCGCATCAACGTGGTGGACGGCGGAACGCTCGTCACCGGCTTCAAGAGCGGCCTGACCAGGATCATGAACCAGTACGCCAGGGAGCTCGGCGTCCTGAAGGAGAAGATGGACAATTTCGACGGCAAGGACATCCGCAACGGCCTGGTGGCCATCATTTCCATCAAGCACCCGGACCCGCAGTTCGAAGGCCAGACCAAGACGAAGCTCGGCAACACCGACGCGAAGCTCGCGGTCGAGGACGTCTTCACCCAGAAGGCGACGCTCTATTTCGACAAGAATGTCACCATCCTGAAGACCATCCTGGATAACTGCATGCGCTCCTACAGCGCGAGAAGCGCCGCCGACAAGGCCCGCAACTCCGTCCTGAAGCAGTTAAATGACGTCGACACCCGGTCGAAGCTTGCCTCCTGCACCTCGAAGAAGCCCGAGGAATGCGAGGTCTACATCGTCGAGGGCGACTCCGCCGGCGGCACCGTGAAGACCGCGAGAAACCGGCGCACCCAGGCGGTCCTCCCCCTGCGAGGCAAGATCCTCAACGTCGAGAAGGCCACCCTGGACCGCATCCTCACCAACAACGAGATCAAGACCATGATCGCCTCCTTCGGCTGCGGCATCGGAGACGATTTCGACATCAAAAAGCTCCGCTACAACAAGATCATCATCCTGACCGATGCGGACGTCGACGGAGCTCATATCAGCACGCTCCTGCTGACCTTCTTCTACCGGTTCATGCCGGAGCTGATCAAGGAAGGCAAGGTCTACCGCGGGCTTCCCCCGCTGTACCGCGCCGAGTACGAGACCACGGTGAAGGGCAAGAAGAAACGCGAGCACCGCTACCTCTTCAACGATTTCGCGCTCGAGCAGTTCCGGGCCGAGGAAGGCGTGAAGATCCTGAGCGTCCAGCGCTACAAGGGCCTGGGCGAGATGGACGCGGAGCAGCTCTGGGAGACCACCCTGGATCCCGAGCAGCGGACCCTGGCGCAGGTCACCATCTCCGACACGGTGGAAGCCGACGAGATCACCACGGTCCTCATGGGCAGCGAGGTGGCCCCCCGCCGCAGCTTCATCGTCGAAGAAGCGAAGTATGCAAACGTAGATATATAAAGCACCCCCTAACCCCTGAAACATAATTCGAATGACAGCTTGCTGGCAATTCGAATTTGGTTCAGGGGGTGGGGATG
>JAFPYK010000030.1 GCA_017412265.1 Lachnospiraceae bacterium | reverse complement strand
GCGCCCGGACAGAAGATCAAGGTCGTGCTGGATCCGCAGAAGCTTCTTCTCTTTGACGCGGAGAGCAAGGAATTATTGACAAAATGAATGAGCTCCGAACAGCAAATTTCAGAAGATATTCGGCAAAATACACAAATTTTTAAGGAATTTTTGTTTACTTTTCACATATAAAATGGTATAATAATAATGTTGATGTGTCAGGATTGACAGAAACATAGCCGAAAAGTGAGGAGTATCCGAACCGATGATTGCGAATCCGATTTTGCAGAATACCCTGGAAGGCCTGAAGAATATTACGAAGACGGATCTGTGCGTCGCGGACCCGGAGGGGAAGATCGCGGCTTCCACGATGAGCGGAAGCGAGGTGTCTCCGGAGGCTGTGCGAAGCTTCGTGCAGTCGCAGGCGGACTCACAGACCATGCAGGGGAATCATTTTTTCAAGGTCTTTGACGAAGACCGCCTGGAATATGTGGTCATTGTCCGCGGGGACAACGATGACGTCTATACCGTGGGCCGGATCGCCGCGTTTCAGGTATCCAACCTCCTGGTAGCCTACCGGGAGCGCTACGGGCGCGACAGCTTCATCAAGAACCTGCTTCTGGACAACCTCCTGCTGGTGGATATCTACAACCGCGCGAAGAAGCTGCATATCGCCACGGACGTGCGCCGGGTCGTCTTCCTGGTGGAGACCAAGAACGAGAAGGATTCCGGGGCGATGGACATCCTCAAGGGGCTGTATGCCGGCAAGGCGAAGGACTTCATCACGGCGGTGGATTCGAAGAATATCATCATCGTGCGTGAGCTGAGGCCGCACGAGGGCTATGAGGAGATGGACCACGCCGCGCACATGATCCTGGATACGCTCAACACGGAGGCCATGACGCAGGTGCATGTGGCCTACGGCACGATCGTCAAGGAGATCAAGGATGTCTCGCGTTCCTACAAGGAAGCGAAGATGGCCCTTGACGTGGGCAAGATCTTCTACAGCGACCGCGATGTGGTTGCCTACAACAACTTAGGGATCGGCCGGCTGATCTATCAGCTCCCGATGCCGCTGTGCCGGATGTTCATCCGGGAGATCTTCGAGAATCATTCCCCGGATGATTTTGATGAGGAGACGCTCACGACGATCAACAAGTTCTTCGAGAACAACCTGAACGTCTCGGAGACCTCACGGCAGCTCTACATCCACCGCAATACGCTGGTATACCGGCTGGACAAGCTGCAGAAGAGTACCAATCTTGATTTGAGGGTATTTGACGACGCGATCACGTTCAAGATCGCGCTGATGGTCGTCAAATATATGAAATATATGGAGAACAGTGAATTCAACTGACCGCGGCGCGGCAGCTGAGAGAAAGGAACAAGGCTATGGAACCGACCAGATTCAGTAGTGACGAGGCCAAACGTGAACTGGATGCCAACCTGGAGGCCCTGCTTGCAGAGCTGGCAGAGGAGGAGAACGAGAAGGACATCGATGAGGCGCTGGAGCGGGAGATGACTGCCCTGGGGGACGACGCGGACGCGGGCGAGTTCGGAGAGATCTCTCCGGAGGTGCTGGCGATCCACGAGGAGGTCGAGGCAGAACGCCGGGCGGAAGCAGAGCTGAAGGAGCTGGAGGATTCGGTGCTCACGGATCCGGATGAGGAGAAGGAGCCGGAGGTG
>JAFPYK010000285.1 GCA_017412265.1 Lachnospiraceae bacterium | reverse complement strand
GTGCTTCGCTACCGGCTGGATGCCGCGGCGGAGTATCTGCGGGAAAATGTGCGGACGCGGTGCATCGTCTCCGGCGGCAAGGGGGACAATGAGCATGTCTCGGAGGCCGAGGGGATGCGCGCCTATCTGGAGGCTGCAGGGATCGCGCCGGAGCGGATCCTGACGGAGGATCAGTCGACGTCGACCGTGGAGAATCTGGAATTTTCCAAGAGGCTGCTGGATCCGGCGGCGGACCGCGTCGGGATCGTGTCGAACATTTTTCACATTTACCGGGCGGTCGGGATCGCGGCGAAGGCCGGGTACGCGCATGTGTGCGGGATCGCGGCGGATTCGAGCCCGATGTACCTGCCCAACAATATGACCCGGGAGGCGGTCGTTCTCTTAAAGGATCTGCTGAACGGGTATGTGAAGCTGCACTGAGGGGGTGGAAGGATGATTCCGGTACAGGACCTGTTTCGAACCAATTATTACAAGAAAAAACCGTATTACGGGAGCATTGACGGGACGAATTTCCGGATTGCGATGGTGAAGCCGGAGGAAGGGGAAGCCTTCTTTGAGGTGATTACCTGGCCGGGGCCGTACAACTTCGAGAAGACCCCGGAGGAGCAGAAGGAGTCCCGGAGATTCCCGTTCGAGGACGCGTCGATGGAAGAGATCGCGGCGTACGTGAATTCATTTGCACGCGGCGAGGCTGCGGAGTGAGCGGATGCGCTTAAGAATGTGCGGAAATAAAAACACCGAACCGGTGAGGGTTCGGTGTTTTTTGTTTGTACTTGTTCAGTCTTCCTTCGGCAGCACCTGGACGCCTCTCGGGCGCACGGCAGTCGAGAAGACGATCTGTGTCTGGGTCTTGCCGAACTTCTGGAGCTGGCCGATGAAGGTGTCGAGCTCCTCGGTGCTGCGGAAGCACACCTTGATGAGCATGCTGTACATGCCGGTGACGCAGTCGCACTCCAGGACGTTGGGGCAGGCCTGAATGAAGGGATAGAAGGTCGCCTTCTGGGGCGGCTCCATCTCCAGGTTGATAAAGGCGGTAATGTGATAGCCGAGTTTCTGGGCATCTACCTGTGCCTGATAGCCGGTGATGAAGCCTTCGCGCTCGAGCTTCTCGATGCGCGATGAGACGGCCGGCGAGGAGAGGAAGACGTGTTCGCCCAGCTGTTTGAGTGAGTAGCGGGCGTTCTCCTGCAGCAGGCTGATGAGCTTGCGATCAATATCATCCATCTTGTGATCCCCCATGTGCGGCGTGAGCCGCTGAAACAGATCAAGGCACATGACTCCAAGCCACGTGCCTTGCCTGATGTTCATTGCTGACGCTATGATAGCATCCGCAACTTTATTTTACAAGATGAAAATGAGTTCTCACATCATTTTTTAAGGGCGCCGCTTCATTTTCTTACTCTGATCGTATCTTCCGGTGCTGATCAGGATCACCGCGAAGCCTGCCGCCGCGAAGGCGACGCAGACGATCAGGAAGGCGCGGACGCCGAAGTTGTCGATGAGGGTCCCGCCGAAGAGGCTGCCGACGGTCATCGCGAGGCCAACGGTTGCGGAGGAGATCATGGCCTGGGCCTTGACGCGGTCCTCCGGGGGCACGGCTTCATTGGCAAAATAGGTCGAGGCCGGCAGGAAGATGCCGAACGAGAACATCTGCGTGAGGGCGGCCATGTACATCATGGTCTCGGTTCGTGCCAGGAGCATGAAGAGGGCTTTCATGATGAAGAAGAAGCCGGCGATGCGCAGGAGGATCGTCGCGGAGAGTTTCTTGCGGAACCAGTTGAAGCAGACCATGGCGGGGAGCTCGACGGCTGCCGCGATGGCCAGGACGTAGCCGACGGTGCGGGAGCTTCCGCCGACGCCCTTCGCGATGTTGATCATGTAGCTGTTGATGCACTGGTAGGCGGTCATCGAGAGGAAGCAGCCGACCAGGAAGAGGGAGTAGATCGGATTCCGGCGAAGGAAGTCCAGCGTCCCGCCCTGATGCTTGGTGTGGGTTTTCTTCGAGTGTGTGGTGTCACCGGTCTTTAAGTGGAAGCCGATGGGCCTGTGGGAGTGGATGTGCACTCCGCGGACCTGGAAGGTCAGGATCAGGATGACCAGGCAGAGGAAGAAGCCCATCAGGGGATAGAAGATGCAGCCGGAGCCGTAGCGGACGACCAGGTTGCCGACGATGACATTGATGACCGCGCAGGTGATGGAGCCCACGCCGCGGGCGAGTCCGAAGTTCACCGGGATCCCGTGGTTGATGAATTCGTAGCACAGGGAGGTGATGAAGGACTGCAGTCCGTAGAGGATGATGAGCATCAGCGTGTAGAGCGCGGCGACCATGACCGGGCGGTTCAGGCCGATGATCTGAAAGAGCAGAAGCCAGCCGCCGAGGACGAGCACGAGACCCACCAGGATCATCGTCACGGTGCGCAGGCGGATCTTCGACTGGCCGTCGATCATGCCGGAGAGGCCGGTCTGAAGGAGGACGGAGCCGATGGATGCCACGGCGTAGAGGACGCCGATCAGGGTGTAGGAGAGGCCGCGGTCGGCCAGGTATTGGGTTGTATAGGCGCGGATGGACATGTAGCCCATCCAGAAAGCTGCCTGGATCAAGGCGTAGTGCAGGGTCAGTGCACGGGCCTGTCTGGATTTCTCTTCGTCAAATGAGGACATTTCACTTACCTTTTCTTCTCATAAATTTGCGTACAGAGTGTATTGTAGTCTTTTTCGGCGTGAAATACAATGGATAAAACCGCCAAGAAGAAGTATAATCTGATCAGAGAATTTGTACATCATGTGAAACGCCGGATGCGTTTCACATGATATAATTTGTCGGAAAGGAGAAGCAAAATGATCGTCAATACGATTACGATGAAGTCGGCGGTGCTGCAGAATAAGGCTTATGTGACCGTGCTGCTGCCGGAGACATTTGACAGCCACGCTCCTCGGGTGAACGGGTTGGTGCCGCTGGTGCCGAAGTTCCCGATGGATCAGAAGTACAAGGTGCTCACACTCCTGCACGGGGCCTGGGATGACGGGACGAGCTACCTGCGCCGGACGAACATCGAGAAGGTCGCGGAGGATAACGGCTTCGCGGTGGTGCTGCCGTCGATCGGCACGAATTTCTATACGGACTGTTATTACGGGGACCGGTGGTACACGTTTGTGACGGAGGAGCTGCCGCAGATGCTGCGGAGGAATTTCCCGCTCTCCGACAAGAAGGAGGACAATGTGCTCGCGGGCCTGTCCATGGGCGGCTACGGCACGATGATGATCGGCCTGAAGCATCCGGAGCGGTACGCGAAGCTGGCCACGATGTCCGGCGCGCTGAACCTGCTGCACCCGATCGGGAATGCGGAGATGTCCGGGGGGATCAACGCAGAGATGATCTGGGGCGGAATGGAGCGATACAAGGACAGCGAGTGGGATGTGATGCACCTGCTTGACGAGGCGGTGAAGAGCGGCAAGGAGATCCCGCCGATCTTCCAGGTGATCGGTACGGCGGACCCGCTGTATCCGATGAACCAGGATTTTCGCGAGAAGGCGGAGGGCTACGGCCTGGACCTGCATTATGAGGAGGTCGAGGGCATGGGGCACGACTGGGTGCTCTGGAATGAGTATGTGACGAAGATCTGCAGGTGGGCGGGTCTTGCTAAATGAGATGTGATGGGGCGAGGGCCTTCCCGGCGGGGAGGGCTCTTTTTGCTGTGAGAGGGAGGAGGGGATTGCTCGATAGGGCTTGGACGGGGCGAGGGGGCCTGGATGCCGCGAGTCATCCAGAGGGGCTTGTTTGGCTCATTAATGGATGACTTTTTTTCAAGGCTTGGGCGGGGCGAGTCATCCAGAGGGGCTTGATTGCCTCATTAATGGATGACTGTGGCTTGCGGTTGGCACGCCGCGAGTCATCCAGAGGGGCTTGTTTGGCTCATTAATGGATGACTGTTTTTCAAGGCTTGGGCGGGGCGGGTCATCCAGAGAGGCAAGATTACCTCATTATTGGATGACTGTGGCTTGCGGTTGGCACGCTGCCAGTCATCCAGAG
>JAFPYK010000284.1 GCA_017412265.1 Lachnospiraceae bacterium | reverse complement strand
CTATGTCCAGGCGTTCTTCTTTTGTGTATTTCATGGCAAGCCTCCTGTTCACTTCCGGGATGCCTTTGTACAGAGAAGTTGTTTTGGTGTTTACCATTATACATCCTCTGTACAAAAATCACCCCCCCTGTGTCCAAAAAAGCTTATCACTGCATGGCTGGCAAGAAGCATCCCCCGGAGTTTGTTCGCCTGCCGGGGGATGTGGGCTCCAGAGGGCTTGGTTGGCAAGATGCATCCCCCGGAGCTTGTTCGCCTGCCGGGGGATGTAGGCCCCGAAGGACACAGTCTTGCCAGGTACATCCCCCGGAGCCTGTTCCCCGCCCGGGGGATGCTCTCCCCGACGGACTCAGGATTGCCAGCTACATCCCCCGGAGCCCGTTCCCCGCCCGGGGGATGTTCTCCCCAACGGGCCGCCTAAGCAAGCCACATCCCCCGGAGCTTGTTCGCCTGCCGGGGGATGCCTGTCCCAGCGGGCCGCCTAAGCAAGCCACATCCCCCGCAGCCCATTCCCCGCCCGGGGGATGCACTCCCCGCCGAACTCAACAATCTCCAGGCCCCATTCCTTCAGAAACTCGAGTCTCTCAAGGCCTCTTCCCCGCCCCACACACGCAAAAACCCCGGGGAGCACCGCTCCCCGGGGCATCCCGGCCACATATCACCTCGCATCCCAGACCGCTGACCCGGTGTCCTTCACCGAAGCCCTGCCGTCCGCATGCTCCTCATACCACCACGCACTCGCCTCCAGCCATTCCTTATGCTCCTCATCAATGTCCGCATAGCTGAAAGCCCTCGCGTACGCCGGATCCGTGTCCATCCACGTCGGGTCCATATAATAATATTCCCCGTCCAGCCGGATCAGATTCCACGAATGCTCGCCCGCGTTGATCTGCAGGCACATCAGGCCCGCCTTCTCACACAGATAGGCAAATGCATCGGCGTATCCCTGGCAGACCGCCTTGCCCTCGAGGAAGACACCGATCATCGACCAGGCATACTCCCCGTCGAAGCTGTAATCGGTCATGTCACAGACCGCCTTCGCGAGATACAGATATTTCTCATATTTGGACAGGTTCTCCGGCATCGCCCGCAGGATCCCGTCCGCTTTCTCGTCGATCTGAGCGAGCCACTCCGCGCGCTTCCGGTTTCCCTCGGAATCCGGGATGCACAGCCGGATGTCCTCCTGCGTGTCGTCGTAATCCGACCATTCGAAGATGAACTCCGGATGCTCTTCCTCCACACAGTGCAGGATTCTCCAGTACCGGTCATGCTCCTCCTGCGATTCGCAGTCCCGCTCGAAGACCAGGTCCCCGTCAAAATCCCGGACATGCAGCGCCTCCAGGTAGGCATCGTAGATCGCCAGCTCCTCTGCGCTCATCACCGACCGGTAGAAGGATCTCTCGGCATCCGGTTCCTCCGGCACAGCCGCCGAAGAAATCTTCTCCAAAGAAGCTTCCCCCGAGGACTCCTCCGAAGAAGTTTCCCCCGAAGGCACTTCCCCCGACGACTCCTCCTCCGAAGAGCTCTCTTCCGAAGACTTCTCCTCCGTGGACATTTCCCCCGAAGACACCTCCGCCGTGACCGCCTCAACGGGCCTCTCCTTCTCTCTCCGTCCGCAGCCTCCGGCCGCAAGCACACAGGCCAGAAGCACCGCAAGAACCACCCGGCACCTGCGCACACTCTCACCCTTCTTCATCGCCTCAGATCACGACTTCCTCCGCGGCCGGAATCGACGGGCTCGCCCCGGGCCTCGTCACCGCGATCGACGACGCCTTGCTCGCGAGCTTCAGCGCCCGCGCGACCGGCTCGCCGCGCATCACCGATGCAAGGAAATACCCGGTAAATGTATCCCCCGCCGCGGTCGTATCCACCGCCTTCACCGGGAAGATCCCCTGCTCGCAGTACTGTTCGGCGTCCTGGTAGCAGCAGCCGTCCCCGCCAAGCGTCAACACAATCTTCGCCTCCGGAAACCTCCGCAGCGCCTCCGCGAGGATCTCCTTCGGCTCGGTCTTTCCGGTGATCTGCCCGCCTTCCACCTCATTCATCAGGAAATACGAGACCTTCTTCAGGTCGCATTTCTCCATCTTCTCATTGTAAGGCGAAGGATTCAGCACGATCACCATGCCCTTCTCGTATGCCCGGTCGATGATGTACGCGTCCAGATTGATCTCATTTTGCAGCAGCAGCCAGTCCCCCGCGCCGAAATGCGACAGGATCTCGTCCGCAAGCTCCTCGGTCACCTGGTCGTTGCTCCCGCCGAAGAGCACGATGCAGTTCTGCCCGTTCCTGTCCACCTGGATCAAGGCGTTGCCGTTGGGCCCCTCGCTGTCGTAGAGATAGTCGCAGTTGACGCCCGCGTCCAGCATCGTCTTGCGAAGGAAGGCCCCGTCATTGCCGATCAGGCCGCCGTGGTACACCTCGGCCCCGGCCTTCGCGAGCGCCACCGACTGGTTCAGCCCCTTGCCGCCCGGGTGGATCTCCATCCCGTACGAGGAGATGGTCTCCCCCGGCTGCACGATGTGGTCCAGCGTAAATGTCATGTCGATGTTGGTCGATCCGAAATTCAGTATCCTCATTACTCCCGCTCCTCTCTGCGCTCACCGGTACAGGTCCAGCCCCAGCGCAATCAGTTCCTCATACACCCGCGCGATCGGCAGCCCGACCACGTTGAAATAATCGCCCTCGATCCCGTCGATAAACGGGGCAAACCACCCCTGCATCGCGTAGGCGCCCGCCTTGTCGAGCGACTCATTCTTGCCCACGTACCGCTCGATCTGGTCCTCCGTGAGCTCATGCACATGCACATTGGTCGAGACCGCGAAGTTCGAGCTTCGCACCTGCCCGCCTTCCCGGACGATGATCATCACGCCCGTGCAGACCTGGTGCGCGTGTCCGGACAGCGACCGGATCATGCGCCTGGCGTCCTCCTCATCCTTCGGCTTGCCGAGGATCTTCCCCTCGTTGGCCACGACCGTATCCGCCCCGATGATCACGCAGTCGCCCTCCGTCTGCCCGGCGATGTCCTCTGCCTTCTGGGCCGCGAGGCTTTTGACCGCCTCCATCGGGTCATCCGACGTGACTACCTCTTCCTTCGTGCTGGGGATCACGTCAAATGTAATCCCCAGATGCCCCAGAATCTCCCTCCTGCGCGGCGAGCCCGAGGCCAGGATCACCGGCAGTTCCTTGTCTTTCTTCGTCATGTTCTTCCGCTTTCTTTTACTCATCGATGCCGGACAGCCGCGCGGTATGCTTCGCCACCGCCTCGGTGACCGCGTAGGCGATCTCCATCATGTCATTGTCGAAGAGCATCTCCCCGACCGCATCCATCTCGCCTTTCACATAAGCCTCCCAGCCCTGCCGAAGCTTCTGATAGCCCAACTGCGCGAAGACCTGGTTGTGCTTCTCCAGCATGCCGCCCTTCGTCGCGTGGGCCGCCAGCATCGCCCGCCGGCCCTCTTAAAACAGCACGCGCATCATCTCATTGACCGCGGCTTCCGCCTCCACGTCCACGGCAAATTCCACGAATCTGCCCTCCAGGCGCGGCCTCCTCCGCCGGTCCGGCACGATCTGCCCGCGGCACAGGCCGTCCGAGCAGTCCACCCGTGTGATCCAGCGGCGGTAGGTGCCGAAATCCGGCCGCAGCGCCAGCAGCATCGCGAGCCCGTCATGCATCGCGCAGCTGTCCGCCACTCCGTTGCTTCTGGCATAAAAATCCATATAGTGCCGAAGCGCCGCCCGCAGGAAATCCACGATCGGCAGGTTCTCCGGCCGGCACAGCCTCGCCGTTTTCTCCACATGGTCCATCGTCAGCATCGTCTTCATCGTCACATTCAGCCCGACCAGGAGCACGTCCTCAAACGAGGTCAGTACCAGGTCCGCCGCCTCCGGGTCGCTGACAATATTCGCCTCAGCCACAGGGGTGCGGTTGCCCGGGGCGTCCAGCGTCCCGCCCATCACCACGACCTTCTTCACATACTTCGGAAGGTCCGGGCAGCGCCTCAGGGCAACAGCCAGGTTGGTCAGCTGCCCGGTCGCGACGACCACGAGCTCCCCAGCATATTCCTTTGCCAGGCGGATCAGGAGATCCGGCCCGTCCTCCGCCTCGGGCTTCTGCACAGAAGCCGGCAGGACGGCCCCGCCGATCCCGTTTTCCCCGTGAATCTCCGGAACCGGAGCCTCCGCCTCCCCGCGAAGAGTCACCTTCTCTCCGACGGCCACCGGTATCCTGCCCTCCATGCCGCACAGCTTGATGATGTCCAGCGAATTGCGGGCTGCCTGCTCCGCCGACGTGTTGCCGGAAACCGTCGTCACACCGACCAGCTCGGCGAGCGGCGACTTCAGCGCGTAGATCAGTGCGATCGCGTCATCCACACCCGTATCTGCATCCAGCAGAATCGGAATTCTGTTCATCCCATTCCCCTCCTGATTTATCCTGTCTCCTCACACGCCCGCCAGAGAAGCTGTGTGATCCGCCACGATCTCCGCGATCGCATAAGCGATGTCCGCCATCAGGTCGTCGAAGACCGACTCCTCCCAGATGTCCATCGCCTCCCGCAGATAATCGCGCCAGCCGTCCTTCACGTGCTCATAGCCCATCTCCGCAAATGACGTGTTCTGCTTCTCCAGCACGCCGCCCTTCGTCGCGTGGCTCTTCGTCATCGCGGCCATCTGCGCGGGCGTCGCGCTCTGCACGAACATCAGGTTCATTTCCATCGAGGCGGCCACCTTGCAGATGGCCTTCTCCGGCTCGATGCCGACCTCAAACGCATACTGCAGGATTCCGTTCAGATAAGAGAAGATCAGGTCGTCCCAGAAGGACTGATACTTGTCCGGCATGCCCTCCGCGATCGGGATCGGCGTCCGGTACTCCCTCCGGATCGCCTTGCGCAGGGCCTTGCGCATCGCACCCGCCGCCGCGGCATAAGAGAGCTCCTCGCCCTCCTGCGCCAGCACGTCGCAGCAGATCGCGGTCATCTCATAGACCACATGCGTGCCCTCATGGATGGCCAGGACCGCCGCGGCCTGCTCCCCGGGGATCTCAATGATCTGCCCGGTCGGGCGCATGAAATCCATCGCCGCCTGCCGCTTCTCCTCGCTCCATCTCGCCTCCGGGTCAAATGACAGATACGAGATCGCAGCCTCCGCCGTGGGCACGCCCGCGATCGTGCGCAGCATGTTCGGCAGCATATTGCACACCAGCGCGCCCTCGCCCAGCGTCCTCGTCAGCCAGCCGACGTCCGGCGCCGGCGCGAAGCTGTAGAGCACCGGCAGCTCTCTCCCCTGGGCGCGGCACTCCTCCCAGTACGGGGCCAGGATCTCCTCCGCGATCGCAGGCACCTGGTTCGGCTTGGCAGCCATCAGGACCACCTCAGGCTGCATCTGCCGCAGGGCCACGCCCGTGCCCAGCACCTGCAGCGGGAAAGGAAATACCTCCTGCCGCTCCATCAGGTGCAGCTCACTCCCTTTGATGCCCCGCATGCAGGACGCGAGGTCCGCCCCGAAGGCTCTCTCATAACAGGGAATCAGATACTGCGCCAGATACCCGGCCCCGATCAGCAGTACTTGTTTACTCATAAGGCATCTCCTCCTTCTTCCTCCGCAGGTCCGCCGTCCCCGCTCCCATACAGCTCATTCAGCGCGCGCACCTGCTCCCGCATCCGCCGCACGACCTCCTCCGGGCCTGTCAGGCGCACCCTCGGCCCCAGTGCCGAGAGCCACCCGAAGAACTGCGGGCTCACCGCCACATCCACGCTCACGCGGAAATGCTCCTCATCCACCGGAAGCATCCGGACCTCCTTGCCGAACCGGTCGATCATCACACCGGCCATCGCATTGTCCGCCTCCAGCGTCACCCGGCGCTCCTCGCCCCCGAACATCCCGAACAGGCTCTTCGAATATCCGGGCAGATGAACCTTCCGGAACGCCTCCTGCCCCTCGCGCGGCACCTTCGTCACGTCGATCTTAAGCATCTTATCCACCCGGTAATGCTTGATGATCCCGTCCTTTGCGTCATAGGCCACCAGATAATAATTCTCATCGTCCCACATCAGGCCCCACGGGCTGACCTGGTACTTCTCTCCGCCCCTGCGCAGCACCGGCTCCTTCTTCACATTCCACTGGAAATACTGAAAACGGATCTGCACATTGCGGTTGATCGCCTCGTGCAGCCGGTCCACGTTGTAGTAGATGCTCTCGTTCATGGACTTGACCCGCCCCGAGATCACCACCTGCCGCTGCAGCTGCCGTGCCTGATGGACGCTCGCCAGATGCTCGAGCTTGCGGATCAGCTCGCCGGACTTGCGGTCCGAGATGAACTTGGCCGACTGCACCGAATCCACCAGAAGCTTGAGCTCCGGCAGCTCGAAGTCTCTCTCGCCCAGATAATAGTAATACGTCCGCCCTCTCTGCTCCGAGACTACATCCAGACCGAAGTAGCGCAGCTCCTCAAAATCCTGATACAGCGTCTTGCGGTCCGCGTGAATCCCCTGCGCCTCCAGCCGGTCCGCGATCTGCGCCAGCGACAGCGCATGCTCCTCGTCCGTCTCCTCCTGAAACAGCTTCGCCAGGTAGAGCAGCTTCAGTTTCTGGTTCGCACTTCTTGCCATGGCATACTCCTTTATTGGTTCCGAACTCTTCTTTTCACCAGTATACCATAAATGTTCGCATCCGAAAACATCCGGTGCACATGCATTTGCCCTCAATTTCCCTTGGCGGCTCCGGAAATGAACGGACCATTTCTATCAGAAAATGCTTCCTGCTGCCCCTCTGGATCGTCCTATGGACAGAGGCAGGGACACCTGCCCGGGAAGGCGACTGCGCCAACAAAAAGAGCCGCCCGACATCGGACGGCCCATATTACGCCACTCTTCACGATTCAAAACTCACATCTCGCAGATGCTGCCCGGGACCCTTACTCCTTCCCGGTCACGATCACCCGGCCCATCGCCAGAGGGTCATCCATGATGATCTCCCCCACCGCAGGCACCGTGATCTGCCCCGTTCTCGGATTCTTGATGCTCTCCACCGGCGTCAGCACCTCCGCTTCCACCTCCGAGCGCTCAAACGCCAGGTCCGTATCGATCATCCGGCATCCGATCAGCTTCAGCCCCTTGCAGTAGCACAGCGGCTGCGTCCCGATCAGCGTGCAGTTCTCAAACGTCACATTTTCACAGTACCACGCCAGGTACTCCCCCTTGACCACGCAATTCTTCACCAGCACATTCTTCGCGTGCCAGAACGCGTCCTTCGTGTCAAACTCACAGTCCTCGAACACCGAATCCTCGATATACTGGAACGAATACTTGCCCTTCATCTTCACATTTTTAAAATGCAGATGATCCGAGCGCATCATAAAATACTCGCTCTCCGCGGTCGAATCCGTCATCCGCAGGCCCCGCACCGACCAGCCGAACTCCGTCGAGCAGATGTCGCTGCCCTCGATCGTCACGCCGCTGCACTCCCGCAGCGCCTTGATCCCGTGCAGCTTCGAATTGCGGATCTGGATGTCCTCCGAATACCACAGCGCCGCCCGGCACAGAGGTGTCATCTCACAGCCGTCAATGCTCAGATGAATCACATGCCAGAACGGGTAGCGCAGGTTGAAATACGAGTTCTTGACCCGGACGTCATAGCACTCCTTGAACGCGCTCTCCCCGTCCGCAGGCCCGTCAAACCGGCACTCCTCCACCGTAATATCCCGGCTCCCGTACAGCGCCCTCTCCTCATCATACGTCTGATTCGCGTAAATCGTCACAGCAATCCACCCCTTCTGAATATCCGGCGGCCCGAAAGCCGCCGGGTAACATTGTACCACAACTGTACATGCTTTGACCAGACCATTTGCCGCAAAACTCCCGCGGTTGCTCATTCGCCCCGAAGGTGCTATACTCAACCTAAGCCTGTTGGTTTCCGGGAGGAAGGGCCGCGCGCCGCGGGGCACGCCGGTCTGATCAGAGTTCATCTCCGAGTAATTGACTGTTTTCAAATGAAGCTCCTGATCGCCGCCAGGCTTCCTTTTATGCAAATGGGGTGTCATCAATGAAATTCATCGGCAGACTGCTCAGCGCTTTGGCGCGCCTCCTGGGGTATCTCCTCGCCTGCGCGCTGCCCGCGGCAGTCCTCTTATATCTCTCGGACTGGATCCTGCAAGCTCCCGCACTCCGCGGCACGCTGGCCATCCTCCTGGTCCTCCTCTATCTGATCCTTCTGCAGGTGCTGGAGCGCCTGTGGCTCAAGCTCCGCCTCCGGCACATGAACGGCTACGACTTCGAGACCTACTGCGTCCGCCGCCTCGCCCGCCACGGCTACCGCCACATCGAACGCACCACCGGCAGCCGCGACCACGGCGCCGACATCCTGGCCCGCCGCGGCATCCGCCGCTACGTCTTCCAGTGCAAGCTCTACCGTTACCCGGTCGGCAACAAAGCCGTCCAGCAGGCCTTCACGGCCATGAACTACTACGACTGCGACGCGGCCGTCGTCATCACGAACCAGCGCTTCACCTCCCAGGCCATCCAGGAAGCCGAGAAACTCGGCGTCGAACTCTGGGACGAGAAGGTGCTGCAAGACCTGTAAAAAAGCGCATCCCCGAACTCCGCTCCGTTGATACATCAGAAGTATACTGTCATTCAAATACACACAAAAGCGGTTGACCCAATGATGGGTCAGCCGCATTATTCATGACCGAACGCTGCGAAAGCAGCGCACCTAGCTTCTACGTTTCACTTTCCTCCGCGACTCCCAGAGCCAGGGGATTTTGGCTAATGTTTTCACTCCCCTCCGCGACTCCCAGACTCAGGGGATAGACTTTGCGGAACGCAAGGAAAAAGCGTTCCGCAAACCTGCCTTACGGCAGGCCGATTTTCCTTCGGAAAACCTGGTCAT